>JBBSGQ010000062.1:0-12115 GCA_038253965.1 Acidimicrobiales bacterium
GGCGTGAACCGGTGCACCCAGCGCAACAGCGTGACGTGGTCGACCTCGACGCCGCGCTCGGCCAGCAGCTCCTCGAGATCCCGGCACGACAACCCGAACCGCAGGTACCACCGCACCGCGAGCACGCTCACCGCAGGCGGGAACCGGAAGCCCTCGAACGGCGAGCTTCGGTCTCGATCGGCACACGGGACCGGCGACGTTTCATCCCGACACCGTCGCCGCCGGTCACGAGATCAGCCAATGCAACAGTGCCCACGACGCCGCCGCCGACAATTCCCCGGCACTTACAGTCGCGACCGACCGAGCCGCCGGAAGGGCAGAAACAGCGCGACTGGCCGACCGCCACCCCCGACCCTGATGCAAACAGTGGGGAGTCGTAGCAATTCCCAGGGGAGAAGCGGTACACCACATAGAGCGTCGTGCGTGGCGATCCTGCCGGAACGATGCCGCCTGACGTCGTGGTCGATCACATTGAGCTTCTTCGGTTACGTGTTCGGCCGGATCTTGGTGCCGGCGGACACCCCGGTGACGAAGAGCTGCTTGTTGTCGTTCGCGGTCGGGAACTGGCCCGGGGTGAAATACCACCGGTCCAGGACGGCCTTGCGGAACACCAACACCTCGTCGGGGTAGTACAGCGGCAGCACAGGGAGATCCTGGGCCACGATGCGTTGCATCTGGGCCACGAGATCCTTGCGCCGGCTCTTGTCGAACGTCGTGTGTTGCCGGTTGGCGAGGTCGTCGAACTTCGCGTTGGTATAGCCCGTTGCGCTGGTCAACGACGGTGGCGATTTGGACGAGAACACCTGACGCATGACGTCGGGGTCGGCGTCCGGTCCGCCGGGGCTTGGTCCGGGATAGGTGAGCACGGCCATGTCGTATCCGCCCGAGAGCTTGGTACCGAACAAGGCGGGGCCGACCTGGACCGGCTTCGGTTTGATCTCCACGCCGATTCGGGCCAGGTCGGTCTTCAGCAGCTCAGCGAGCGGCGCCTGTTCATTGCTGATGAGCAACTCGAAGCTGAGTGGAGAACCATCGGCCCCTTTCCGCGTGCCGCCGCTACGCGTGTAGCCGGCAGCGTCCAGGAGCGAGTTGGCTCCCCTGACGTCGAGGGCGTACTGCTCGACCTTGGTCGCGAAGGGGTTCGTCGGGCCGAGGAACCCCGGGTTGCCCGGTTGGCCGTGGCCTCCGGCCAGTCGGGTCACGAGATCCTTGCGGTCGATGGCCATGGCACAGGCTCGGCGGAACTTGACGTCGGCGAGTGCCCCGCCCCGCTTGAGGTTCCAGTACAGCGGGAAGGTCGATGTCCCTCGATCGGTCAGCATCGCGAAGGAGGGGTTGTGCTCGAACTGCGCAAGTACGTCGGCGCGAACGCCGCTGCCGCCTCCGGCGTCAATGGCACCGGCGAGGAGTGCGGCGAACTCGTCATCCACCTCGTTGAACTCGACGCGCTTCACGAACGGCCGACCGAGGAAATAGTCGTCGGCCGCAAGGTAGAGCAGTGGCCCACCGTCCCCGGTGTAGGTCTTGAGCCGGTAGGGACCCGAACCGACGAGCTGCGCGATCTTCTGCGCGGACGACGGGTCGGCGATCGACGACCAGACGTGCTTCGGGACGATGGGCAGTGCGCCTGCGACCTGTTCGGCGAACGTCACGTCGGGGGACTGCAAGGTGACCACGACGGTGGCGGGTCCGTTCGCTCGGACGCTCGCCACACTTTGTGGCGGTTGGATGATGACGGCCGGCGAAAGCGCGCGCTGCTTCTTGTAGTAGTCGAAGGTGAACACGACGTCGTCGGCGGTAAGGGGCGAGCCGTCGCTCCACTTGAGTCCGCGGCGGAGACCGAACGTATACGTGAGGTTGTCGGCCGAACGCTCGAACCGCGACGCCAGCCACGGTTGCACCGTGCCCTTTCCGTCCTTCCACAGCAGCGTGTCGTACAGCAGGCTCATCTGGATGTAGCCGATGCCGCCATTGGATGCGAACGGCGACGGGAAGCCGAACGCGCCGTGAGGCAGGCGAAGCGTCGGGCGGCCTGTGGGTGCGAGCGCACGCGCGTCATCGCTCGGCGCCCTCATGTTCGAGCCCGATCCCGCCTTCGGGCTCTTCGAATCACTGCATGCGCCGAGCAGGAGCGCGCCGGCGCTGCCGGCTGCGCCGAGCAGGAAGCGTCGGCGGTCGAGCAGGTGGGACTGCGCCGGTTCCATCGCGACATCTTGTTCCATCAGGGACGTCCCTCGTCGATGGTTGCAGAACGTGGCTGCCGACGGGTCGAGACCTCGAAGGATGGCGCCGCGTCCATCAGCTGTCGGCCGGTCGTGCTCGATGGCGAGACCGCAACCTGCTGCGAAGGTCCTTCTTCGACGATGCGTCCCTTGTCCAGCACGACGATTCGGTCGACGACCTTGCGGATGACGGCCATGTCGTGCGAGACGAGAACGAGACCGAGCCCCATCTCGACCTGGCGCTCGCGCAACACGACCAGCAGCCGCGCCTGTTCGGATGCGTCGAGCATCGCCGTCGGTTCGTCGGCGACCAGGAGCTTGGGTTGCAGCACCAGCGCGCGGGCCAGCGCGATCCGTTGCAGCTGACCGCCGGACAGCTCGTGGGAGCGGCTCTGCAGGAATGGGCCGGATGTCGGCAGACCGACCTGCTCGAGCACTTCGGCGACCGCGGCGTTCCGACGATCACGGTCGGGTTCGTCTCCGAGGTCGAGCGGCTCGCGGACGAGCTCCTCGACCGTCATGCGCGGCGACAGTGCGTCAGAGGGATCCTGCATCACCAGCTGCACCCTGCGGCGCAACGCCTTGGCCGCGCCGCCCCGCCAGTTGGAGGGCATGGGTGCCTCTCCGAGAACAACGCCCCCAGCGTCGGGCCTGAGGTGCCCGGTGAGAATTCGGGCCAGCGTCGATTTGCCACTGCCCGACGGACCGATCAGCCCGACGGACTCACCCTCGCGGACGAACAGTGACACGTCGGTGAGGGCGTGCACGGTCCGCGCGGAGGTATGGAAGCGCTTGCTGACGCCTTCGGCGCGGAGCAGGTCCTTCAATCCGCCGAAGTGACAGGCAACGAGCCGATCGCGTGAGTCGGCGAGCTCGGGCCGGACATCGATGCACTGCTGCTCGGCCTGGCTGCAGCGCGGGTGGTAGGGGCAACCGGTCGGCACGGCCCGGGGGTCCGGTGGCCGTCCCCGGATCGACCGGAGGTCCTTGGTCGTGCTCATCACCGGGTAGGCGTTGACCAACGCCCAGCTGTACGGGTGGGCCGGCTCGCCCATGACGGCCGCGGTGTCGCCGTGTTCCATCGCTTCGCCGGCGTAGAGCACGATCGTCCGATCGGCGAGTGTCGCCGCGTCCGGGAGGTCGTGGGAGATGACCAACAACGCGAAGCCTCGTTGGTCGGCCGAGTGGCGAATGTTTGCGACCACCTGCTGGCGGGTGGCTGGATCGAGTCCCGCGGTCGGTTCGTCGAGGATCACCAGTTCCGGATCGAGGACTAGGGCCATCGCCAGCATCGCTCGGCGACGTTCGCCACCGGAGAGCTCATGTGGGTAACGATCGAGAAGGAGGGGATCGAGCGCTACCTCCTCGGCGAGATCGTTGGCCTGGGTGCGCGCCGTCGCACGGCCGGCGAGGCCGCGATCTACGAGCGGTTCGATGATCTGATCGCCGATCGTGACCACGGGGTTGAAGGGGGCGCCCTGCAGGGCGAGAGCGGCCAACGTCCATCGCACTTCCCGCAGCGTGGCGCGGTCAGCACCGAGTACCTCGCGGCCGGCGAGGAGCACACTGCCGCTGGCCTCCGGCGGCTGGACGAGTCCGACGATGCTGCGGGCGATCGTCGACTTCCCTGAGCCGCTCTCACCGACCATCGCCACGGACTCTCCGGCGTCGATCGCGAACGTGACGCCCCGAACCGCCTCCACGTCGCCGCCGAAGCAGACCCGCAGATCGCGCACGTCGAGCACTGCCGTCACGACGTCCGCAGCCATCGTGGGTTGAACGTCGGCTCCAGTCCAACCCCTACGAGGGTGAAGCCGAGGACTGCCGTCGTGATGGCCAGGCCGGCGGGAAGGACCCACCAGACCCACAGGGGACTGAAGTAGAGGCTCTGCTGCGACAGTGCCCTGTTCAGCATCAGCCCCCAGCTCACACCCGAGGGATCTCCGAGTCCGAGGAACGCCAGGCCGGCTTCGAGACCGATGGCCACGCCCGCCCAGTTGACGAACCCCACGACCATGAACGGGGCCAGCCCAGGCACGAGGTGGCGCCGCAAGATGTACAGCGGCCCTCCGCCGAAGCCGCGGGCCGACGTGATGAAGCCACGCTGGCGCAGGCTCAGCGCCTGGGCGCGCAGGATGCGGGCGTTCGGCGCGATGCCGATGAAGGCGATCACCAGGATCACCGCCAGTTGGCTGTTGCCGGCGAACGCGCCGACGAGGATCAGCAGAGGCAGGCCGGGCAGGGCGAGGGCGAAGATGGTCAGCCGGGTGGCCATGGCGTCGGCGAGCCCGCCGACGAGCGCCGGCGCGACTCCCACCAGGACAGCGCCGGCCATGGCCAGCGAGCCGGCGATGACGGCGACGGCGAGCGAGGCGCGGGCACCGAAGACGAGCTGAGCGAAGATGTCACGTCCGGGCACGTCGGTGCCGAGCCAATGCTGGTCTGACGGGCGGTCGAGCACGGGTCCGGAGATGGAACGCGGATCGTGGGATGTCAGCAATGAGGCGAGGGCGGCCGCGAGGGCGAGCAACCCGATCAGGCCGAGACCGGCCAGCACCATCGGTGAGCGCAGGCCGCCGTGTGGGGCGCGTGCGCGTGTCACGACGCAGCTCTCGGATCGAGATGCCGGTACAGCACATCGGCCAGCGCGTTCACCGTTACAACGCTCACACTGACGATGAGGAAGGCGCCCTGGATGGTCGGGTAGTCGCGCGAGCCGATCGACTCGAAGATCAGGTTGCCGAGGCCCGGGTAGGCGAAGACCCTTTCGATGAGCACGTCGCCGGTGACGAGGTAGCCGATCTGCAGCGCCGTGAGGCTCAGCACGGGAAGCAACGCGTTTCGTGCCGCGTAGCGATATTTGAGCCGGCGTTCGCGCAACCCCTTCGCTCGGCCCAGGACGAGGTAGTCGGCGCCGAGCTCGTTTACCATGCCGGCCCGCATGACGAGATACGTTCCAGCCGTCAAACCGACCGTGAGGACGAGCGCTGGCAACACCAGGTGCTCGGCGATGTCGACGGTCCGTGCACCGAACCAGTAGTGGGCGAACGGGGTTTCGGCTCCGAACAAAGGAAGCCAGTCGAGCTTCACCGCGAATATGAACAGCAGGATCGAAGCGAGCAGGAACGCCGGAAACTCACGCACGGTCAAGAGCCCGGTCAACAAGGCCCGATCGACGGATCGCCCACGGCGCCACCCGCCGTGCACGCCCGCGACGACGCCGATCGCCGTCGCCAGCACGATCGACGAGCCCATCAGGAGCAGGGTCCAGGGCAGACGCCGCCTGATCTCGTCGGACACTGGCGCGTTCGTGGCGATCGACCGTCCGAGATCACCGTGGGCGAGCCGTCCGAGGTAGTGCCCGTACTGCCGGAGCACAGGTTTGTCGAGGCCGTAGTACCGCTCGAGCGAGGCTCGGCTCTGTTCGCCGAACGTGAAGTTGGTCGAGCTCTGGGCGATCAGCGCGTCGACGGGGTCGCCCGGCATCAGGCGGGGCAATGCGAAGTTCAGCGTGATCAGGACGAACAGCAGGCCGACGTAGGACGCCGCCGCGCTGACCCACCGTCGACGTCGCGACGCCGTTGACCGATGATCAGCCGGCGCGTTCACCACCATCATCGATGCTCCGACCAGTCCTCGTCCTACCATTGCCCCGGACTCACGGCGCACATCTGGCACAGCCGAGCGGGCATGGCTGGTCTCACGTTGTCGGCCGGCATGAGGAGGCCGACCCGGCGAGCTCACTGCTGAAGCGGTTCGGTCATGGGTCAGTTTGAATCCGCGGCGTGCTCGATGACGGCACATCGGACGCCGGTCGTCTGGTCGACGTCAAGCTCCTGAGCGGTGGCCACCGTCTCTCGTAGGCGTCGCAGGTCGGCGATGGCTGCGTCGATCTCGACGAGGCGCTGGGCCAGGAGCGCCTTGGTCCGGTCGCAGCAGGGGGCGTCTCGTTGGGAGATCTCAATGATCTCGGCGATGGCGTCGAGCGACAAGCCGAGGCTGCGACCCCGGCGAATGAACGCCAAAGCCTCGATGTCGTCATCGGTGAACAGGCGGTAGCCGGACTGGGTCCGCTCGGGGGACGCGACGAGTCCCTTCGATTCGTAGAGCCTGACCGCCCGTGGCGTGACTCCTGCCGCTTTCGCCGCCTTACCGATCGTGAAGGTTGCCACCGAGCCTCCTTGACTTTGACGCTGGGTCAACGTTCTACCTTTCGAAGGCCCAAGTCCACCTGATCGGAAGGAGCCGGGGAGATGGCGTTCAAGCAGGGAGAGGTCTACCGCTGTCCCGACGAGTCGTGCGGCTGCGAGGTGACCGTCACGAAAGCAGCAGCGGCTGATTGTGCCGGCGATGCGAACCCGACGTGCTGCTCTGGTCACACCATGGAAAAGGTGTCGGGCTGACCCGCTGACGACCACCAGCCCGAAGCGTGCGCGTCACGCTCAGCCGCGAAGCCGGCGGAGGGGCCAACAAGTGCGGATCCGACGCGCTTTCGGCTCGGTGATCATGCTCACGCGGTCGGCACACGTCGCGAGTTCACACGTGATCGTTCCACTACGGTTTCCGCCGGAGGTATCGACCGATGCGCAAAGTCACCCCAGCCGCCGCACTCGCCTCGCTCGCAGCGGGGATCTGGGCACTTGTATCGCCGTGGGCGTACCGATCGTCGTCCATGTCGAGCGCCCACATGATGGGCGGCCACATGATGGGCGGCCAAGGCATGCAGCACAGCTCTGGAGTCGTGGTGGACTCGAGCACGTACTACTGGCACATCGTGCCGGGCGCGCTGGCGATCGTCTTGTCCCTCATCCTGCTGATGGCCGGCCGCCTCGTCGTCGAGCGTTCCATGGCTGCGGCGCTCTTCGTCGTGGGAGCCTGGGTGCTCGTCGGCCCATGGGTCCTGCCCGACCTCGGCATGGGGCACAGCATGAACATGGGCGTGACAACCGGATCGTTCCTCCGCCACATCGTGCCGGGCGTCGTGCTGACCGTCGCCGCCGTCGTGGCGTACGCGGCATTGCCCGCCCGGAGTCGCGGTCGGCAGGGCGTGTCCGATGCCGGCCTCCAACACGCCTAGCCCGGCACCGCATCGACCGAAACGCGCCGTCGCCGATCGCATCAATCGATAGGACAAAGTGCCGTCGGTTCGCCGAACCAGGTGCTGATCAGGAGGCGACGACGGCGGCCCGTCCGAGCGTGACAGCCGCCTCGCGATGGAGTCGGCCGAAGTTGTAGTACGCCGCGCAGGCGCCTTCTGAGGACACCATGCACGTGCCGATCGGCGTCTCGGGGGTGCATGCGGTGCCGAACACCTTGCACTCCCATGGCTTGATCACCCCTTTCAAGACCTCGCCGCACTGGCACGCCTTCGGGTCGGCCACCCGCACGCCGGGCACCGAGTAGGCAAGCTCGGCGTCCCAAAGGGCGAAATCCGGCCGGAGCTTGAGCGCGCTTTGGGAGATGAACCCGAGGCCCCGCCACTCGAAATGCGGTCGAAGCTCGAACACCTCAACCAGCACCTCGAGCGCACGCACGTTGCCCTCATAGCGCACGACACGGGTGTACTGGTTCTCGACTTCGCATCGGCCTTCTCGGTGCTGCGCGAGCAGCATGGCGATCGCTTGGAGGATGTCGAGCGGCTCGAAGCCCGCGGTGACGAGCGGTTTGCCGTATTGCTCGGGAACGAACCGGTAGGGGCGGTTCCCGACGACGGTCGAGACGTGACCGGGGCCAAGGAATCCGTCGAGCCGCAGGTCGGGCGACTCGAGGATGGCCTTGATCGGCGGCACGATCGTGACGTGGTTGCAGAAGACCTTGAAGTTCTCGACGTGCTGCTCCCGGGCCCGCAGCAGCGTGATCGCAGTCGAGGGAGCGGTGGTCTCGAACCCGACCGCGAAGAACACGACATCACGGTCAGGGTTCTCGATGGCGATGCGCAACGCATCGAGCGGCGAGTAGACCAAGCGGACGTCTGCACCGCGCGCCTTGGCCTCCAGCAGGTTCCCGTTGCCCCCAGGCACCCGCATCATGTCGCCGAACGATGTGAAGATCACGCCGGGCGTCTCGGCGACGGCGATGGCGTCGTCGACACGTCCCATCGGGATGACGCACACCGGACATCCGGGTCCGTGCACCAACTCGACGTTCTGCGGCAACACGTGCTCGATCCCGTGCCGGTAGATGGTGTGGGTATGGCCCCCGCACACCTCCATGAACTTGAAGTGCTGGTCGCCGGCCAGCTCGGTGATCCTGCGCACGAGGACGCGAGCTGCCGCGGGGTCGCGGTACTCGTCGACGAAGCGCATCAGCCGGATTCCCCGAACTGCGCGAGCTCGTCGTCGTAGACCGACCCGAGCTCCTCGATGAACTCGAGCGAGCTGCGCGCTTCTTCTTCGTCGATCTTGGCCATTGCGAAGCCGACGTGGATCAGCACCCAATCGCCGACCGACACGTCGTCCTCGTCATTGAGCAGCAGGCCGATGTTGACGACACGCCGCACGCCGGAGACCTCCGCGACCGCGAGATGGCGGTCGGCGTCGGTGATCTCGATGAGCTGGCCGGGCAGACCCAGACACATCAGCGAGACACCTCCGGAGCTACGGCTGACGCGGCGAGCAGCCGTGCCGCGAGGTGGGCGATCGCGAGCACGGCAGGATCGTCGGGGGCGTCGTCGAGCACTCTGCTCCCGCGTCCGTCGGCGTCGATCACTGCGTCGCTCCACGGGACCGTTGCGATGTACTCCAGGGTGTGACGTTCGCAAAACTCGCGGAGCCCCTCTTCGTCGAGCGGCGAGCGAACCTTGTTGGCCACAACCGCGATGCGCGGGATCCCGAGCTCTTGTGCGAGCGCCGCCAGTCGGCGGCCGCTCTCGAGGGAGCGGTAGTACGGCTCGGTGACGATCAGCAGCACATCGGCGTGGCGAGCGGTACCGCGACTCAGGTGCTCGGGAGAGGCCTCCAGGTCGAGGACGGTGAGGAGCTGCTGGCGATCGCCCAGGTCCGCCAGCACCGCGCTCACGGTGGCATGGGCCGAGCACAGGCAGCCCTCGTCCGCGTGTTCAGGGGCGCCCATGCGGATCAGGCGGACGCCGTCGCCTCCTGTGCTGGCGTGTGCTTCGATCACGGCGTCGACCGGCTCGGACAGGGCGGGACCGCCAGGGCGGTAGGACACCAACGAGGTCGGCAGGAACGGCTCGTGGGCTGTAGTCGGCTCAACTCCGAGCGCCGCCGCGAGATTGGGGTTGCTGTCGCCGTCGATCGCCAGGACCGACCAGCCCGATCGTGCCGCGAGCCGAGACAGGGTCGCGCTGATGGTGGTCTTGCCGACCCCGCCCTTGCCTGCGATCGCGAGCCTCACGGCGTGGGGGGAGCTTGCTGCCGAAGCTGGCTGTACCGAGTCAGCGCGAAATCCATCAGCAGACGCAGCTCCCGCAGGTCGGCGATGAACCTGTCGAGGTCGGCTCGGCCGGCGTCGGTGATGACGTACAGCCGGCGAGCCGGACCCGATTGAGAGGGCTCCCACCACGAAGTGACGACGCCGTCCTCGTCCATCGAGCGCAGAGCGCGGTAGAGGCCACCGGGCTCGGCGGCCCGGACGCCCAGGGTCCGAACCTGGTCCAGGAGGTCGTAGCCGTGCGACGGCGCCTCGGCGAGCAGCAGCAACAGGAAGGGCCGCATGTACGCGCGGGGGAGTCCGGCGGAGGCGTCGTCGCGACGAGCGGTGGCGTCGCTCATCGGTGATCGTGACCCGCCCGTTCGGTCGCGCACGCCGCGGCCTCCTCGGGCGACGCATGGCACCAGCAGTCCTCGCTGCACTCACCGTGAGCGGGCCGCGTGAGATCGCTGAACGCGGTCGCAAACTCGGCGGCGCCGTGCTCGAGACCCGTCGCCGACAGCACGAACCAGTCGCCGTCCCGCTCGAGGTAGCCCTCCTCCACCAACCGGTCGAGGTAGGTCAGCCCGATCGCCGCGTCTACGCCGAGGAACCGCTCGAGCAACGGAGCATCGACGATGTCGCCGAACCCCTCGCCGCGCAGCCAGTACATCACCTGCAGGATCTCGCTGCGCCAGTACATGGCCCGCAGTGCAGGCGACTTCGGCGGGTGCAGTTCCTCACTCATTGGTGCACTGCCCCGTTGGTCGGTGCGCCGTTGCCGGCCTGCTCTGCCAGGATTGCGACGCCCTCGAGGGCGCCCGCGATCGTGGCCAGCTGACCGTTGATCTTCGTGACACCCGGTCCGATCGGGGCGGCCTGCGTCTCGATGGCCCGGACGCCGAAGGCGACCTTGGCGAGCGACGCGGACGTTCTTCGCAACGAGGACGCGATCCAATGGATGAAGAGCGCGAGCGCGCCGACGAAAGCGCTGATCTCGACCGCCGTGAGCACGATGAGCACCGTTCGCATGGTCAGCTCCCGTTCCTGCTGGCGGATCGGAGGAACTCGTCGTAGCGAAGCGCCTCAGCCGTGAGACGGTCCAGTCGGCCCGACGTTTTGGCCAGCATCCAGGTCGTAGCTGTGTTGCGCGCCACCTGCTTGCCGGTGGCCCAGATCGCTCCCGCGCCGCGCTCGATCCGGTGGACCTCGTTGAGGAAGATCTGCAGAAGCACGACGGCCGCGACGATCACCACGAGCCCGAGGCCGAGCGAGATCGCCCAGTAGGTGTTCGTGCTCACGAGCTGGCCGCCTTGCTGGCGAGGTGCTCGCGCGCCGAGGTCGCTGCGTCGATGATGCGGTCAGCTACTTGGTTCGTGGCGTCGAGCTGCCACAGCCCTTCGGTGTTGTCCCGGGCGTCCTGCAACGCCGCGAGGATGGCCTCCGCCTTGGCGGCGGCGCGGGAGGCGCCGATGATCATCAGCACGAGCAGGATGACGACGACGGCCACGACCACGAGACCGATCGCCCAACCCAACACCCATCCGTTCACGGTTCCCCCCCTCGGTCGAGGACGTCCGGCGTGCCACTGTGACTAGGTGTACCTTACATCTACCTCTGCAGTCGGTACTTCTCGTCTGCGGAACACCATGGATCACCGACGCGAGGGTCGCGATGTCCACGATCACTGAGGGCAAACCTGAAGCGGGCGAGGCGTACATCCCCGCGATGTCGCATCGCACGAAGGGGGACGATCCGCTGGCGCCGATCGCCATCCGCAGTGCCGCCACCGCCGTGTCCCGTGACAGCCTCCACCTCGGGCCGCTGGAGAAGATCTACCTGATCTGGCTGGTGGGGGCGTCCTGCGCCGGCTGCACCGTCGCCGGGTCGGGGGCCACCCATCCGCGGGTCGAACATCTGCTCGCCGGGATCATCCCGGGGCTACCCCGTGTCGACATCGTCCACACCGTGTTGTCGGTCGAGTCGGGACCCGAGTGGGTGGCCAACCTGTTCATGGCCGAACGCGGTGAGCTCGACGCTCCGTACGTCATCACCTGGGAGGGCTCGGTCATGGACGAGTCCCTCGCTGGCGACGGCTACTGGATGGGTCTCGGCGAGGATCCGGAGACCGGCCGCCAGATCACCAGCCTCGAGTGGCTCGACCGGCTCGCGCCAGGCGCGGCTGCGACGATCGCCATTGGCACGTGCGCAACGTGGGGCGGCATCCCCGCAGCCAAGGGCAATCCCACTGGCGCGATGGGGGTCATGGACTACCTCGGCAAGGACTACCGGTCAGCCTTCGGTGTCCCGGTGGTCAACGTGCCGGGGTGCTCCCCCATCGGCGACAACTACATCGAGACCGCGGCCGCAGTGCTGCTCTTCCTACAAGGCATCGCCCCGCTGCCCGAGTTCGACGAGCTCGGCCGGCCGGCTTGGCTGTTCGGTGAGACTGTGCATCGACATTGCCCCCGCGCCGGCTACTACGAAGAGGGCGTCTTCGCCGAGGACTACGGCGACAAGGA
>JBBSGQ010000063.1:0-12083 GCA_038253965.1 Acidimicrobiales bacterium
CTCCATTCAGGGTGTCCAGAACTTCATAGGCAACCTCGTGAGCGTGCTCAATGATGTCCTGCGGAACGGTGCCGGGACGACCGCCCTCACCGATGAGTCGGGGACTCTCCGGTCCGGGGTACCGGAACTTGACCATCGCCGCAGCCTCGGCGCACGCCCAGCGCGCGACGGGGTTGTTGGCACTCACGCCGCTCAGGTGAGCCACGTCCCACTTGCTCAGCAGGTCGTTGCAGCGCTGCAGCCAGATGTCGGGGTCGAGTGTCTCCGGCATCAGACCTTCACCGCCTTCCGGGCGTAGTCCTGCTCCGCTTCCCAGATGAGGTCAGAGAGCGCCACCCTCAGCGCAACAATGGCGCCGTCGTATTGCACGGCCAGGTCGTACAGGTCGAAGATCAGCTCCTCGAACTCCCACGCCTTCAGCGAGTCAACGACCCGCTCGACGACTTCATACGCGAAGGAGGCGATGTCGTCGGGCACGTCACTCCTCTGGTCCACGGGGCTGTCATCCCACTGACCGATCGTCCGAGAAGCGCCCAGGGTTTCGGGCCACCCAACGTTGATCGGCGAACCCCATTGCCGGGGGTACTCGTCCCGGACGATCTGCACCAGCTCCTTGCACAACTCAGCGGAGCAGGGGCCGATTGCGGTATGGGTACCGAGCCTGTCAACGACGTGTCGCCTGTCGGCCCGATCGATGGACTTGGCCCACCGGTCTGGCTTGATGTGCTTGCTCATTTTGAGTTTCCTCTCAAAGGGTTGATGGGCGGCGCCGTGCCTCAAGACGCGACCTACCGACGCCGTTTCCGGTTCACGTCGGCGGTGCGTCACCCGGGGCAAGCCGCACGCCGTCACTCAGGACGGCATCAACCCTTATCGACCGAGCACGTCTGCGAGAGCCTCGGTCTCACCGGCGTACCGGTGCGTCCCAGGAGGATACACGATGCTGAGACACCGGCGTGACCGCTCCGTGTCATTCCAGCGGGCCCACCGAGCCCTCTGACGCCCTCCGGCCGGTAGTCCGTGGATCGACTGCAGGTCGTAGCGGCGATGTGCCTACAGGTCCTCCAGACCCAGCGCGTGGTACTCCGCCTCGGCCTGGTCCCGCTCCTCGTCCGTCGCCGTCCGGTCGAACTCGGCCGCAGCCCGCATGAACACGTCCCACCGGTAGCGGAGGTCGATGCGGCCGGTGTCGAACCGGTTGCCGCCGCGGTGCTTCGCCGGGTTCACGATCACCTGAGCGACGGAGCGCGCAACCACCTCACGCCGTTCCTCGACGGTGGCCGACTCCCACCAGCCGTCCAGCGCTTCACGATCGCCGAGAGGGAGGTCCAGCCGCGCCTCCCGTCGCTTCGCCTCCACCGCGTCGAGTGTCTGCCGCGCGCCGGCGATCCGGTCGTCCAGCGCCGTTCGCGCGGCCTCGTAGTCGGCGGGCCGGATCGTCCGTCGCACGAACCGCTCGTGCACGAGCTCGGCCAGTGCTGCCTCGTCCTCGTCCAGCAGCCGCCTGAGCTCGGCCTCGTCGGGCAGGTCGCCCTCGATGGGTCGCAGGCTGGCCCGCGCCAGGAAGTCCAGCAGCTGCGCCGTGACGAAGGCGTCGAGCGACTTCTTCGCCGCCGCCACCCCACCGCAGTTGACCTCGCCGGGCTGCTTGACGCACTGGTACCGCTCGAACGGCCGGCCGTTCTTCATGCGGAACCCCATCGTCTTGACGGCACCGCCGCAGATGCCACACACCGCCACACCGGTGAGCAGGTGGCGCTTCACCGAACGACGCACGGCCAGCGGCCGTGAGAGGGCACCCAGCAGCTCGGCGTGCTCCTCCGCCGTGAGGATCGGTTCCCAGTTGCCTGCGAAGACCTCACGCTGTCCGCCCCTCCTCGGCTGATACACCCGCAGTGCCGCCAGGCGAGGTGACCGCATCATCTGGCCGAGCGTCACGGATCGCCAGGCGTTGCCCATCGTCGTCTCCACGTCGCGTCGGTTGAGGTCGAAGGCGATCTGCCGGAGACTCTCGCCCCGGCCGATGCGCTCCACCACCTCACGCACGACCTTCGCTTCCTTCTTGTTGACCCGGCCGTCGCGGTCGTAGCCGAACTGGCGCGACCCGCCGCTATGCATCTTGCCCTGCCTGGCCGCAGTGTCGTGCGCCGACTTCACGCGTACGGAGATCGCCTCGGACTCCGCCTTGCCCAGCGACGCGATGACTCCGATCATCGCCTCACCCATCGTCGTGGTTGCGTCGAGGCTCTCCTGCACGGAGGCCAGCACCGCACCCCCGGCGTCCAGCCGGTCGAGGATCTTGCCGATGCCCCGTGGCCCCTGCCGGGTGAGCCGGTCGAGCTTCCACACCAGGACCACATCGAGGAGACCGGCGTCCACGTCACGCAGCATCCGCTCGAACTCCGGGCGTCTCGCCGTGGTGGCGTAGGCGCTGGTGTCGCGGTCGACGTAGATTCCAACCACGTCCCACTCCTTCGCCCCGGCGAAGCTGCGACACTCGGCCTCCTGGCGCTTCGGCGACTCCTTGTCACCCTCGCGATCCAGGGAGATCCGGGCGTAGATTGCACATCGGTTCGTCATGGGTATAAATTTACTACTCGGCCCGTCCACCACGTGGCTCCTCCGTCGGCTTGCGGCCGGCTTCGACGCCGAACCGGAGGGCTTCGACCTTCCCCTTGCCGACACCGCCCGGTCGCTCGGTCTCGGCTCCAAGAACGGGCGTCACTCGCCCTTCATCCGGTCCCTCACCCGGTGCTGCCAGTTCGGTCTTGCTCAGCTGTGCGGCGGCAACGGCCTGGCCGTGCGGCGCAAGCTGCCACCGCTCAATCTCCATCAGGTGGCACGCCTTCCGGCGACGTTGCAGGACGCGCACCGTCTGTGGCAAGAAGCTGAGCTGCGCACGCCTGATGCGACGCAGCGGTTCAACCGGGCTCGACGGCTCGCCCTCAGCCTGCTGGAGCTGGGCGAGGACGCCGAAGCCGCCGAGCGTCAGCTCCATCGGTGGAAGTTTCACCCGGCGATGGCCCACGTAGCGGTTCGCTGGGCCACCGAACGTCACCGACAGGCCGCAGAGCCGATCGCCTTGCGAACCGAACCTCGACAGCAGGCCCTCGACGATCTCGGCGGCGACGCCGCCTGAGCGCCTCCGAGAACCGCGGATGCCACTCGGGTGACCGTGCGCCGCGTCGTCAACGGCCGCACCACCACCACCAAGGCCGGCGCGCTCAAGCCGCCCACAACAGCACCAACGCACCAACCTCGCCGCACCACCACCGAGCCCGGCGCGCCCAAGCCGCCCACAACAGCACCAACGCACCAACCTCGCCAGGCTGGCCGGGCCGGCCGATGCCGACGCGCCCTGACCGCCGAGCACGAAGCCTGAGCGTCAGTTTCGGTCGGGTGTCTTCCAGTCGGCGAACAGCCGGGCCAGCAAGCGCACCCCGTACCCGGTGCCACCCTTGGGGACCTCGCCGTCGGCTTCGTCAGTGAACGCCGGGCCGGCCATGTCGATGTGGGCCCAGGGAATGCCCTCAGCGACGAACTCCTCCAGGAAGAGCGCTGCGGTGAGCGCTCCTCCGTACCGGCCCTTGCCGATGTTGCGGATGTCGGCGATGTCGGAGTCCAGCCCCCTGCGCAGATGGCGCGGCATGGGCAACGGCCACAGCGCTTCGCCTGCCTCGTCGGCTGCCGCGCGGATCTGACCGATCCACCCTTCGTGGTTGCCCATGATGCCTGCGGTCTGGCGACCGAGCGCCACCATGCACGCGCCGGTCAGCGTGGCAACGTCGACGATGGCATCGGGCGCCGCTTCGCTGGCGAGTGACAGGCCGTCAGCCAGGATGAGCCGACCTTCGGCGTCGGTGTTCAAGACCTCGACCGTCTTGCCGTTGCGCATGCACAGCACGTCGCCGACGCGGGTGGCGTCGGGCCCCACCATGTTGTCGGTGAGCGGGAGGAACGCGACAGCTCTCAGCCGTGGAGCAACGTCGGGCAACAACGTCATCGCCGCCAGCACGGCCGCCGCTCCGGCCATGTCGCTCTTCATGTCCATCATCCCGTCGGCTGTCTTGATCGACAGGCCGCCGGAGTCGAACGTGATGCCCTTGCCGACCAGCGCGAGGAAGCCGCGCGGCTTCTCGGGTTCATGGCTGATCTGCAGCAAGGCGGGCGGCAGCGCCGAGCCTCGGTTCACGCCGAGCAGGCCACCGAGTCCGGCCTGCTCGATGGCCTTGCGCTCCATCACCGACACCGACAAGCCAGCGGCGCGCGCGATCTCGCCAGCATGCTTCGCGAGCACCGGGGCGGTGAGCGTCCCGCCTGGCGTGTTGACCAGGTCGCGAGCGAGACACACGGCTTCGGCGATCCGCACGCCACGTGCGACTGCATCGCCCACTCGCTGACCACCGCGTCCGACGATCGTCACCTCGGCCAGCCGGCCCACAGCGGGATCGGCCTCCTTGAACCGGTCGTAGCGATAAGCGCCGAGCGTCACCCCTTCGGCTAGGGCGGCGGCGCCGGCCGGAGCGATGCCGGCAGGAACACAGGCGAGCAAGGTGGTGGCCGTCTTCGCATGACGGTCTGAAGCCCGAGCGAGGGCCGCGCCGGCGCGTCTGAGCCCAGCTGGGCCGAGGTCGGCCGCCGGCCCGAGGCCTACGAGAAGGGTTAGCCGCTCCGCTCTATTCGAGACCAGCGCGGTCTGGTCGATCTTGCCGACGAAGCCCTGGGCCCGCAGCAGCTCGGCGTTGAGGTCAACCGTGTCCTCAGCTAGGTGATCCTCTCGGACGCCTACCGCGAGCAGGTCAGCATCCGCCGGGATCGCGGCAGCAAATGTGATGATCGGCGGCACTCCGGCTCCTCTGTCGGCTGTGGTGTTCAGTTGGCAGCTGTCGAAGGGTCGCGGGTGGTCAGCGACACACCTTCCTGCCACCGCGCCAGGGCCCAGAGCAGGTCCGAGAGGCGGTTGAGATACGGGACGACGAACGAGTCGGCGACACTCGCCGACAAGGCCATCCGTTCCGACCGTCGTACGACGGTGCGCGCCACGTCGAGATGCGCGGCGAGCATCGTCTGACCGGGCACGACGAACTCCGTCGGAGGATCAAAGCGCTGCATGACCGAGTCGATGAGCTCCTCGAGCGCGCCGACCATCTCGCTCGTGACCAAGGTCTGTCCCGGAGCGAGTCGCTCGCGCTTCAACGGTGCAGTCGCCAGCTCAGCCATGAGCACCCACAGGTCGCGCTCGATCCCGACGAGCATCCCGTCGAGCTCACCGCCCCTCTCACACGCCGCCCGGGCCAGACCGAGCTGGGCCTGGGCCTCATCCACGGTCCCGTAGGCAACAGGCTGAGCCGAGTCCTTGCGGACCCGGTCGCCCCACAACAACCCGGTGGTGCCGTCATCCCCCTTGCGGGTGTAGATCTTCATCGGCTGTCGAGCCTACCGATCCGCCTGCTGCGACCGAAGGCGTCAACAGTTGGACCGGCGTTCAACCGGCGTTCAACCGCCGTTGTCCTCGACGTACTGCTTCATGTTCGTGTTGAGCTGCTTCTGAGCGTCGGCCAGGGCCTTGGCCGGATCGGCGTTCTTCAACATCACCGCCGACAGCGCGTTCTGCAACGCCTTCTTGTAATCCAGATACGGCCCGATGATCGGGCCTGGTGCCTTTGGATCGACGGCATCGAGCTGCTCGAACGAAGTCTTGAGCATGACGCCCGCGAGGTCGCTCTTCCAGAACTTCTGGACCCTGGGATCCTCGGGCGCTCCCTTGATGAACGGCAGGTACGACGCGCCGATGTGGAACTTCACGACCTGCTCCTTTTGCAACATGAACTTGAGGAAGTCCCATGCACCCGCCTGCACCTCGGGTTTGTTGGTGTTCACGATGAACATCGCGGCGCCGCTCACGCGCACCTTGCCCGGCTCTTTGATACCTGGGAACGGCCCGGCGCCAGGCACTATCGCGTTCTTCGTGACGTCCACGGACCCGGCGTCGAAGTCCGACGGGCTGAGCTTGCCCTGAAGGAACGCCTTGATGGTGGTCGCCGCCGAGGACGTCTCGATGGCCATCGATGAGTTCTGCTGGGCAAGCGCCAGGTACTGATTGATCTGGCCGTCGGTACCAGGGATGGCGTCGAGCAGCCCATCGTCTTTCATCTTCTTGAGGAATTTGAACAGCTTGACCGCTTGGGGCGTGTCGAACGTCGCCTTGTCGGCCGTACCGGAGCGTCCGTTGTCATGGGAGACGGTCGGAACACCGATCCCGTTCAGCCACGACTCGGTGAACCACGAGTTGAGGATCAACGCCAGCGGCTTCTTGCTGACGCCGGCCTTCTTCAGCTTCTCGGCAGTGGTCCGCAGCTCGGCCAGCGTGCTCGGCGGCTTCGTGATGTCGAGCCCGGCCTTCTGGAAGTGGACCTTGTTGTAATAGAGCACCGGTTCCGATATCCCGACGAAGCCGGGCCAGAAGACGCCACCCGACGTGTAGTACGAGCGCACTGCTGGCTGGAGCTGGTTGAGGTCGAAGTGATCGGCCTTCATGCAGGACTCGGCGGGCAGCACGGTCCCGCCGTCGATCATGGCCTTGAGCGACGTGTCCTCCAACTGGATGATCGCCGGCAGCTGCTTGGACGGGATGGCCGCGTTGTACTTCTTCAACACCTCGTCGTAGCTCTTGCCCTCAGGCTCCGCGCTCACCACCACCTTGTCCTGGCTGGCGTTGTACTCCTTCACCGCGCTGTCGAGGGTGTTCTTGATGGTGCTGCTCCAACCGTGCCAGATGACCACCTTCACCTTGCCCTTGGCCTTGTCGAGCGCCTCCAACGGGCACTTCGGCAGGCCCTTCTGGCTGACCTTCTTTCCACCCCCGCCTCCGCCCCCGGCGCCGCCGCAGGCCACGACGAGCAGGGCGAATGCGATGGCCACGACGGCGGCGCGGGTGCGTGTGCGCATGGACACTCCTTGGTTCGGGCTGGTCAACCCTTGACCGCACCAGCGGTCAAGCCTCGGACGATATGACGCTGGAAGAAGATCAGCAGCACGATGATGGGAGCAGCAGCGATGAGTGCTCCGGCGACGGCGATGTTCGCGCTCTCCGGCCGAGACGACAGAAGGTCGGCGATGCCGATCTGCACGGTATCGAAGCTGCGCCGATCAGTGATGGCGCGGGGCCACAGGTACTGGTTCCACGCTCCGAGGAACGAGATGAGCACGAACGAGCCGAGCACCGGTCGGATGAGTGGGATGGCGAAGCGCCGCAGGAACGCGAGGTGGCCGTAGCCATCCAGTCGGGCCGCATCTCGGATCTCGCGCGGGATGCCGAGCATGCCCTGGCGAATGAGGAACGTCCCGAACGCGGTGGCCAGGAACGGCGCGGTCAACCCCTGGAAGCTGTCGAACCACTTCAGGCTCCGCATGGTCTCGACGTTGCCGATCAGGGTGACCTCGAGCGGCAGCATCAGTGTGGCCATGAACACACCGAACACGATGCGCTTGAACGGAAAGCGCAGGTAGACGAAGGCGTAGGCCGCCAGCACCGACGTGACCACCTGACCGCCGACGATGATCAACGTAGCGACCAGACTGCGCACCATCTGCGGCCCGAGCCCTGCCTCTCGGTAGGCCCGCTGGAACACGTCCCATTGCACGGCCACCGGGTATGGCGGGCTACCCGCGTTGATGTACTTCACCGGAGTCGACAGCGCCCTGACCAGCGTCATGTACACGGGGAACAGCACCACCCCGGCCAGCACAACCAGCAGTAGGTACGAACCCGCGTTGCGGGTGATCTTCGATGACCGCCCGGCCCGCGCCGCCGCAGTCACTTCGGCGCCAGGCCAGGTCGCGTCGCCGTATCAGTTCCCATAGTGCACTCGCTTGTCCAGGATGAGGAACTGGACGAGGGTCACGAACAGGGTCACCCCGAACAGGCCGAGGGCGAGGACCGAGCCTGCGCCTATCTTGCCCGGGCTCTGCATCTGGAAGATCTTGTACACGAGCGTTTCCGTGTCGCCGGCCGTCGGGCCGCCTTGGGTGAGGATGTCGATCTGCGCGAACGCCTGGAACGCGAACACCGTCAAGACGACGATCAGGAACATCAACACCGGAGACAGGAGCGGCAGCGTGACTCGCAAGAAGCGCCGTACCGGACCGAAGCCGTCGAGGGTCGCTGCCTCGAGCACTTCTTCCGGGATCGCCTGGAGACCGGCCAGCACGATCACGAACGACAGCCCGAGGTTCTGCCACATCGACGACAGGGACACCGCGAACAACGCAAGGTGCGGATTGGCCAGCCAGTCCACCTGGAACACTCCGACCTGCGGATTGATGAGCACATAGAAGATGACCGAGGCCACCGCCACCGACGTGGCGACAGTCGAGCTGAAGACTGTCTGGAAGAACTTGATGCCGCGCAGCTTGCGGTTCGCGGTCACCGCAAGGAGCGTGCCGAGGACGAGACCCGCGGGCACCGTGAAGAGGACGTACTTGCCGCTGTTGGCCAGTCCTTCGGTGAAGTCGTGACTCGTGAGCACCTGTCGGTACTGCGTGATCCCGACGTAGCGCTGGTTCGTACCGGAGGCATTGTTGCGGTACAGCCCGTAGTCGAACAGTTTGAAGAACGGCCGGTAGAAGAACGTGACGAAGATGACCGTCGACGGGAGCAGGAAGGCCGCGGCGAGCAGCCCTTCCTTGACGCGGTGACGGCCCCCGCCGACCGGCTCGGACGCGTCGACGGTGACCTCAGCCGGTGCAGCTGTAGCCGTGCCGACCGAGTCCGCAACGCTCATCGATGCGCGCTCACGATGGGGGGCAACCCGAGCATCCTCGATTTGGGTCGATCGACCTCCCATATTCCGGTGGATCGACCCAAATTCGTCTCATTCGCTCGGGCGATGGGTTCGTTCATGTGATCCGCTCGGTCGATGCCGGATCGAACAGGAGCACGTGGGCGGCTGCCGTGGTGAGCCCGACCGCTTGTCCGGGGCTGACGGACGCCGTGCTGCCAGTGATGCGGATCACGACACGCTGCCCGTCCACGTCGAGGTTCACCAGGCTCTCGTGACCCAGCCACTCTACGTTCTGCACGATCGCCTGCACGCCATCGGCCGATTCGGCGGCGCCGAGAACGAGGTGCTCCGGCCGCACTCCGGCGACCACCTTCTGGTGTTCTTCGACATTGGTGCTGAGCTTGGCCGGCATCGGGAGACGGCCCCCACCCACCAGCAGACCCGGCGCCTGTGCGGTTGCGACTGTCGCCTCGAACATGTTCATGGGAGGTGTACCGATGAAGCTCGCGACGAACAGGTTGTTCGGGGAGTCGTACACCTCTTGAGGTGTGCCGACCTGTTGCAAGCGCCCGCCCTCCATCACCGCAACCCGAGATGCCATCGTCATGGCCTCGACCTGGTCGTGGGTGACATAGACCACTGTCGTGCCGACCCGACGATGGAGGTCGACGAGCTCGGCGCGGGTCTGCGCTCGCAACTTGGCGTCGAGGTTGGACAGCGGCTCGTCCATGAGGAACGCCTGCGGCCGCCCCACGATCGCCCGAGCCAGAGCGACCCGCTGGCGCTGCCCACCGGACAGCTCCGCTGGCTTGCGCTTGACGTACGGACCGAGATCGAGGATGCGGGCCGCCTCGGCCACCCGTTCGCCCCGCTCGGCGCGAGTCAGCTTCCGACTCGGTCGACCGGGCCCATCAACTTGGTACTCACGCACGATCAGCGGAGACTCGATGTTCTTGGCCACGTTGAGGTGCGGATAAAGGGCGTAGCTCTGGAAGACCATCGCGATGTCGCGCTTACCGGGCTCTACGTCGTTGACGATGCGGTCACCGATCCGCAAGGTGCCCGAAGTGATCTCCTCCAGGCCGGCGATCATCCGCAGCGCTGTGGTCTTTCCGCAACCCGAGGGACCGAGGAACACCATGAACTCTTCGTCGACGATCTCGAGCGAGAGTTCGGCGACGGCCGTGACCTCCCCGTAGCGCTTCGAGACCCGCTCGAAGATCACGCTCGCCATGCACCCTCCCTGTCGCCCGCGTTCGGAGCTGGTCGCCCCGACCCGAAACCGTAGGCCGCCCCGATGACCGACATGTGCCAGAGACCAGTTCGTCGAAATCCGGTCCCGACCAGGCCGATTCGCATGGAACCTCCCGAGTGGCTCCAACGCCGGGAACCGGCCAGGTAGCTTGCATCGACGTGACCGACAGTCGACCCCCGTCACCGGATCGTCGACGACTGCTCATAGCGCTCGGCTACGGCACGCTCAACGTCGCGGCACTTGCTCGGTTGCTCGGGAAGCACGATCGCGTCGACAAGGCGTTGGCGGTGACAAGCCACCGTGAGCCGCCAGGCGACGGTCCGAAGGTCGCTTCTGCGACGGCGCAGGCCGACCCAGAGCCTCCTGACGACCACGTGTACGACGTCGTGATCAAAGGCGGGCGCGTGATCGACACCGCCAGTCACTTCGACCGAATCGCCGATGTGGGCATCGACGGAGCGACCATCGCTGCCGTCAAGTCCCAGCGCCTCAAGGGAGGTCAGATCATCGACGCCACCAACAAGGTGGTCAGCGCCGGGTTCATCGACCTGCTGTCCTACGAACCGGACGACTACGGCGCCCGGTACAAGATCGGTGACGGGGTCACCACCAATCTCGGCATGCACGGCATCAACGCCAAGGCCATCGACTTCTTCGCCAGGTACGACGGCCGTTGCCCGGTCCACTTCGGCGGGGCGTTCGACGACCCGTGGATCCGGGCCAACCTGTTCGGCATCAACCCGGGCCAAGCGGCGAGCCCCACCCAGATCGGTCAGTTGGCTGACGAGTGCGACCGTCAGATCCACGACGGGTGGATCGGTGTGGACTTCGAGCCGGAGTACACGCCCGGCATCGCGTTCGACGAGATGAAAGCGCTGGCCGACGTGGCCAAGCGCAACGACGTCCCCTGCTTCTTCCATGGCCGGTTCTCAGCGGTTGGGACGAACATGGCGACTCTCGACGAGATCATCGAGGTCGCTAAGCAAACCGGAGCGAGGGTGCACGTCGAGCACATCATCTCGACCGGCGGCACGTTCGACATGGCGAACTCGCTCAAGCGCCTCAAGGAGGCGCGAAACCATGGATACGACGTCTCTGCGTGCATGTACCCGTACGACTTCTGGGCCACTTATCTCGGATCGCCGCGGTTCAACCCAGGCTGGCAGGAGCGCTTCCGGATCTCCTATGGCGACCTACAGGTGGCGGGCACGAACCAACGGCTCACGGCCGCCACCTTCAGCCAGTTCCAACGGCAGAACAAGCTTGCCGCAGCGTTCGCCATCCCCGAGGAGGATGTCCGCACCTGTCTGCAGGATCCGCATGTGATGATCGGCTCGGACGCCATCCTCACGAACGGCAACAATCATCCCCGCGCTACGGGGTGCTTCGCCCGCACACTCGGCCGGTACGCCCGGGACGAGAAAGTGATCACGTTGCCAGAAGCGCTGGCCAAGATGACGATCCTGCCCGCCCGCCGCCTCGAGCGACAGGTGCCCGCTCTCCGCAAGAAGGGCCGCCTGCAGCGTGGCGCCGATGCGGACATCACGGTGTTCGATCCCGACACGGTGATCGATATGTCGACTATCGAGAACCCGGCCCAGTACTCCAAGGGCATCGAATGGGTCCTGATCATGGGCCAGATAGCGAAGAACCCGTCCGGGGTCGATGAGAACGTCCGCGCCGGTCAGTCCATCAAGCCTGTCCTCACCTAGCGCCGCGACCACGAACGTTTGCGCTGTTCGCGAGCTCGCGAGCGAACTGCTGAACGCCGTCGAGGTGCCGCAGCGAAGCGAGGACCTGCTTCGACGGAACAGGAACCGTGCACCGCGGTGCGCCACGAGAAGTGGCCGGACCTTGATCGAGCGTCCGCGTCGAGCGTGCAAAGGATGCCGGAGGCAGCACTAGTCGTCGAGACCGGGCCAGAAGCTGCGCAGGTGGTCGGAGAACTCAGCAGCTCCTGGCCCTTCGGTGGCGAGAGCGTCGAGCAGCCCGTGGACGAGCATGACGTAGAACGCCTGGCCCTCCGGTGGAGACATCGCCTCGCC
>JBBSGQ010000064.1:0-12016 GCA_038253965.1 Acidimicrobiales bacterium
AGCCTGGCCAGTAGGGCGTGGGAATGTCGCACCTGCGGCGCCCCACGACGGTCCCAGGAGAACGCTGAGTGAGGATCGGCCGGCAGCGGGGTGGCATCGCGCTCGAGCAGCGTCACAGCGTGTCCGGTGCGGGACAGGGCGAGTGCGGTCCCGAGTCCGGCGATCCCTGCTCCGATCACAACGGCCTTTGCCATTTGCTCCGTCATCCTGGAAGTCCCGAGTGGCCGGCCGAGCGTAACGAGCTGCCCCACCGGCTTGCGAAGCGCGGTTGCGGTCGTCGTCCGCAGGTGGTTTCCTGTTAGCAGTCTCAACCCGAGAGTGCTAACTGCCGGTCCCAACGGAGGAACCCCGGATGCCGAAGATCATCGCGTTCGACGAGGACGCCCGGCGCTCGCTGGAAGCGGGCATGAACAAGCTCGCCGACGCCGTGAGCGTCACACTCGGCCCCAAGGGCCGCAATGTCGTGCTCGAGAAGAAGTGGGGCGCGCCCACGATCACCAAGGACGGCGTGAGCGTCGCCAAGGAGATCGAGCTGGAAGACCCGTACGAGAAGATCGGTGCCGAGCTCGTCAAGGAGGTCGCCAAGAAGACCGACGACGTCGCTGGCGACGGCACGACCACTGCCACGGTCCTGGCCCGGGCCATGGTTCGCGAGGGCTTGAAGAACGTGACCGCCGGCGCCAACCCGATGAGCCTCAAGCGCGGCATCGAGCAAGCCGTCGAAGTGGCCTTGGTGGCCCTCGAGAAGCTTGCGGTCGACGTCGACGACAAGGACCAGATCGCCCAGGTCGCAGCCATCTCGGCCAACAACGACCAGGAGATCGGCGATCTCATCGCCGAGGCGATGGACAAGGTCGGCAAGGACGGGGTCATCACCGTCGAGGAGTCGAACACCTTCGGCATGGAGATCGACCTCGTCGAGGGCATGCGCTTCGACAAGGGCTACATCTCGCCGTACTTCGTGACCGACCCCGACCGGATGGAGGCGGTCCTCGACGACCCCTACGTGCTCTTGGTCAGCTCGAAGATCACCGCTGTGCGCGACATGGTCCCGACGCTCGAGAAGGTCATGCAGAGCAGCAGGCCGCTCGTGATCATCGCCGAGGACATCGAGGGTGAAGCCCTCGCCACGCTGGTGGTCAACAAGATCCGCGGCACGTTCAAGTCGGCTGCCGTCAAGGCCCCCGGCTTCGGCGAGCGGCGCAAGGCGATGTTGCAGGACATCGCCATCCTCACCGGTGGTCAGGTGATCGCCGAAGAGGTCGGCCTCAAGCTCGAGAACACCACCCTCGATCTGCTCGGCCGGGCGCGACAGGTGATCATCACCAAGGATGAGACCACGATCGTCGAAGGCGCAGGGGCAGACGCCGACATCAAGGGCCGGATAAGCCAGATCAAGAACGAGATCGAGAACACGGACTCTGACTACGACCGCGAGAAGCTGCAGGAACGCCTGGCCAAGCTGTCGGGCGGCGTCGCGGTGCTCAAGGTCGGAGCAGCTACCGAGGTCGAGCTCAAGGAGAAGAAGCACCGCATCGAAGACGCTGTGTCAACGGCCAAGGCCGCCGTCGAGGAAGGCGTCGTGCCGGGTGGTGGCGTGGCGCTGCTCCGAGTGCAGGACGCGATCATGAAGGCGGCCAAGAAGCTCGACAGTGACGAGGCCACCGGCGCGGCGATCGTGGCCCGGGCGGTCGAGGAACCGCTCAAGCAGATCGCCCTGAACGCCGGTATGGAAGGCGGCGTCGTCGTCGCCCGGGTCAAGGAGATGACCGGCTCCGGGGGCTACAACGCAGCCACCGACGTCTACGAGGATCTGCTTCCTGCGGTTCCGGATGCGGCCAAGGTCACCCGCTCGGCTTTGCAGAACGCGGCGTCGATCGCCGCCCTGTTCCTGACCACCGAGGCCGTTGTGGCCGACAAGCCCGAGGAGAAGGGCGGCGGTGGCGGCATGCCCGGCGGAGGCATGGAGGACTTCTAGAGCGGCCGTCATCCCGACGAGTTCACAAAGGACCCGCCCCTTGGGGCGGGTCCTTTGTCGTTCCAGTGAGGTCGGTGCGTAGGTGCCGACGTGGGCGGCTGGAGCGCGCCGGGCTCGGGGGCGCGCGCGTGAGGTTGGTGCGTTGGTGCCGATGTGGGCGGCTGGAGCGCGCCGGGCTCGGTCGCGACTGCTCAGCTTGGTGCCACGCGCTGACCCGGGTCGGTGACCGCCGTCGCGGCTGCCAGCTCCGCCTCCGCCTTCGCCTGAGCTATCCACCGCTGCCGGGCGGCAACCCGCGCCAGCTGATCGCGCTCGGCGCGGGCAGAGGCGTCGCGGAGTGCGGCAGCCAACGCCCGGAGGTTCGCCTCGATCTCGGCGCAACGCTCGTCGACACGCGCAGCTCGTCGTACGAGCTGGTCCCGCCAGGCCCCTCGACCGTCGGCCAGGGCGGACTCGGCGAGGGCGGAACGGCGCTGAGTGGTGTCACGCAGGAATCGGGCAGCACGCTCGCACTCAGTCGCCGCCCGGTGCGCGGCTGCTCGATCGAAGTGGACGTCAGCCCAGTCGGGCGTCCAATCGGGCATCTCCGGCCTCGAACGACCGCGACCGGATCAAGCGTTTCCGCCGGCCACCATGATGTCGGCGTTGATCTTCTCGACCCGCACCCGGAGCTGCTCGAGCTCCGCCTTGATGTTGCGGAGAGCCCTTGAGGTGGTCGGCCAGCTGCTGCGGAACTGGATGGCGAGGGATCCGTCCCAGACGTCGGGCTGGCTGAGGGTGTTGCCTTCCTGGTCGAGTCGGCGGAGTTGTTCGGTCAGGTCGCTGTTGATGATCGTCGACATGGTGGCGATGCTCGATTTGGCGGCTTCGGTGGACAGCACTCGGCTCATCTGCGGAGCTCCCTCGGTGGAGGCGACCGGCCGGTTGGCTGGGTCAGTACATCACCCTATCTTTCGATATATATCGTGTCAATCCATACTCAAACCCCCCGCCCCCCCGGCGACCTGGAGCGGTTCTCGGTGACCTCCGGTCACCAGATAGCCCCGTCCGACTCCGAGCCTGACGGGTGCACGACGGGGGAGCCTCGTTCCGAACAGGTCGCCGTCGAGGTCCGGATCCGGCTGGAGCAGGATGCCGCTGCGCGATGCTCTGACGGCTCGGGTCCAGTGGACGTAGTGCTGGCGCAGCGCCTCTGCTCGTCCCGCAGCAACGATGTGGAGGTCTGTCCGGCGGCGATCGATGAGGGACTGGATGCAGCCGTGCTCGTCGGCCACCAGATCGGCGTCGTCGATCAAGACCAGCACTGGCCCGTTCAGGTCGCCGAGCGCGTCGAGCGAGGTCCGATCGCAATCGGGTGGCAGGACGCGATCGAGAACAGACATCGTTGACAAGGGCGATCGCGGATCGGCGATCGCCACGACGGTCAGTTCGACCTGCGTTGCGCGCACGACGCAGACGATCGTTTGCAACGCGGTGGTTCGTCCGGAGCGCGCCGGGCCGGCGATCAGCGAGTGCTCGCCCCCGTACAGGGTGAGACCGACCGGCTCGAGCGCCGCGTCGCCGATCCCGACAGGGATGAACCACGGAGGTGCGCCGAGCCGGGCGGCGGGCACCAGGTCGAGGGGATCGACATGGGTGGGCAGTTCGCTCATCGCAGCCGGCGGCCGCCTCGTCGCAACGTGCATCGTCTCGGCGACGAGAGAAACGGCGGCTTCCAGATCGGGCGTCGGCAGTCCGATGCGAACCTCGGTGCCGGACTCGCCCACGAGTGCCCCTCCCGGTGAGAGATCCGGCACGTCACGGGTCGAGAGTCCGAAGATGCCGTAGTCGAGACGGTCTCCGAGGCGGAAGATGAGGCGTTGACGGGCCAGGCCGGAGAGCGCGGTCGGAAGGGCGCTCGGGCGGTCGGCGCTGATTGCGAGGTGCACGCCGAGCTCCGGTCCGTCGCCGAAGACGCGGACGACGTCGTCGAACATCGTCACGAGGTCGGCCTCGTCCCACACCGCCCGGAACCCGGCCAGCCCGTCGAGCAGGACCAAGATGCGCGCCTCAGTGCTCCGCGCGTCGGGTAGAGCTCTTCGTCGGCTGAGCTCGGTCTTGAGGTGGCGGACGAGCCGGATCTGGCGTTCCGGTTCATCGGCGGTGATCACGGCTCCGGTGTGAGGCAGCCGACCGAGAGGCCCGAGCTCGCCGGCCCCGGCGTCGAGAACGTAGATGTGCAGGTCATCCGGACCAGTGGTGCGGGCGACCGTGAGCGCGATCGACGACAGCGCTGTGGTCGTTCCGGACCCGCCCACGCCGACGAGCAGGAGATTGCCGTCGGCCGGGATCCAACCCATCGGCTGTTGGATCTGTTGGTCGGGTAGGTCGCCCAACGCGAAGCACACCATGGCGCCTGGCGCACCGAACCGCTGTGGCGGTCGATCGTCGGCCAGCGAATCGAGGTCGATCCGGGCGCCGAGGGGCTCCGGCCATGGCCGGCGAGGGGCGGCATGTCCGGTCTGTCCGAAGGCTTGACAGATCGCGTCGACGAGTAGGGAGAGGTCGGTGGGCCCGGGTCCTCCGTGGTTGGTCGACACCCGGGTTGGCCGACGGTCGGGAGATGTCGATCGGAAGAGCGACGGTGCCGTGCCGAAGAGGAACTGCCTTACCTCGACGGGCGGGCGGCCGCCGGTCACGGGAGTGCCCGTGGAGAGCGCGGTTTGGATCGCGACGACCTCGCCGGGTCCGAGCCTTGCCAGGGCGCGGCCGGGCTGATGGCGACCTATGGACGCAGCGTCTGGGAGCTCGATCACGTCGAGGGAATCGCTGGTGTCGTGGACCCGTAGCGCGATGCGCAGGTTCGTGTTGGCCCGGATGTTCTCGCTCACCGCGCCAGAGGGCCGCTGCGTGGACAACACGAGGTGAACCCCGAGACTACGACCCCGTTGGGCGACACCGATCAGCGCGTCGATGAAGTCGGGAAGCTCGCGCTTCAGAGTGGCGAACTCGTCGATCACCACGACCAGCCTCGGCAGAGGTGCATGATCGCCTGGAAGCCGTCTGTACTCCTTGAGATCGCCTACGCCGGCATCGCGTAGGCGTCGTTCGCGGTGACGAAGCTCTGCCTCCAAGCATCGCAAGGCGCGTGCACCCAGGTGCTCGTCCAGGTCGGTCACCATGCCGACGGTGTGTGGCAGGCGGGCGCACTGGTCGAACGCGCTTCCACCCTTGAAGTCGATCAGGACGAAGGTGAGGTGGTCGGTCGAGCAACCGGCGGCGAGTCCGGCCACCAGGCTCCGCAACAGCTCGCTCTTACCGGAGCCGGTAGTGCCGGCGACGAGGCCGTGCGGCCCATCGCGCACCAGGTCCAGCGCGAGCACGCCGTCTTTGGCGACGCCGATCGGCGTCACCAAGTCAGGGTCCGGACCACCGGCCTCCCACCGCTGCAGGATGCTCTCGACGGTTGGGGGGTCCAGGCCGAGCATCGGGAGCAGCCCGACTTCGGCCGGTAAGCCTGTGCCCGTTCCGTCGAGCTCCGGATCCTCGAAGCGGGCAAGCCCCCGGGCGACGGTACGGACCGCTCGATCGGCCATCCCGCTCAGCAGGACATCGCCGATCTGGTCACCCGTCGCCGGACGGTGCACGACCGCCGCGCCGTGTTCACCGGTCACCTCGATGACCGTGGTGCAGACGGCCGGCAAGCGGTCCTCCGAATCGGCCAGGACGATGCCCGCGACCGGGCCGGCCAAGCCCCGCAGAACCGACCGGGCTGGTGATCGGCGACCTTCGGTCAACGACTCGTCGTCGAGGACGAGAAGCACAGTAGGTCCGTCGGCGCTCATGTCGTGGTGGCGCGAGGAGATGTCTGCCGGTTGCTTCGCTGCTCGCTCCACCAGGTTGCGCAGGAGCTGATCCGCAGCTTCGCGACCGGCGGCCAGCATCCGTTGCTCTGATCCAGATCGGTCGACGTTGTGCGGGAGCCATTTGGTCCAGTCCCAATCGTTCGATCGGCCCTCCGCGGTCAGCACGACGACCGCCAGGTCGGCCGGGCCGTGCAGCGTGACCGCCTGGGCCACCAGGGACCTGGCGATGGCAAGCGACGCTGCGCGGGGCCCGAAGACCCCGGCTACCCCACCACTCGAGAGGTCGACCTCGACAGGCGTTGCCGGCAGCCTGGACGCTTGAGTGATCGCCCGACGGACCTCGTTGTCGAACCCGCGGCGCAAGCCCTCGACCGGTGGCTCCCATGGCACCGACCCGAGACCGGCACGCAGGCGGAGAAAGTCGTCGTGATGCGGGCGTCGCTCCCACAGACGGGAACTCGGTGCAGCCGTTCGGTGGAGGATCTCGGACGGTGCTGGCAAGCGTTCGAGCCTCAGACGGCGCTCGGAAGCAGCAAGGTCCGCCAACTTGGTTCTGAAGTCGGAGAGGTCCCTGACGTAGCGGGCGTGTTCCCTGCGGGTTGATCTGCGGTCCCGGCGCTTGGATTCGATCGCGTTGGCGACAAGCATCACCGGACTGAGCAGACCGAACATGCCGTAGGCCCAGTTGTGAAGGACCCTCACCATCACGAGGCCCAGCAGGAGCGGCGCGAGGACTCCGACGACCCCGATCGTTGACGTGGTCATCGCCTCAGCCGGGGCACGTGGAGGGTCGAGCGGCTCGCGCCTGGACGACGGCATGAGTCGTGGGCGACGGTTGAACGGGAGCGTCGCGCCGGTCGCGAACCGGCGACCAGGTTCGATGAGGACCGGCCGATCCTCGCCGACCGGGGGACCGACCTGAAGGTGCGAGGCGCCGAGCCGAACGATCGCGTCGGGACTGACGACGGTCGGCCCCTCCAGTGCCACATCAGCGACCCAAGTGCCGTTCAACGAGTGGCGATCGGTGAGGGTGACGGTTCCGTCGGTGGCCACATCGACGCGGGCGTGGACCGCCGACATCGCAAGATCGTCAACCGTCAGGTCAGCTCCGATCCGGCCGATGGACCATGATCCCGGTGCGACGCGCGTCCGGCGCCCGGCATCGAGCCCGCCGACCACCTCGACGATCACGACCGGTCCGTCGGGCGCCGTCGCCGCCACCGGACAGTCGTCGGCCCCTCCCGGACCCGGCACGGCGTCTGATGGCTCGAGCCGGACGGTCGCTCCCCCGGTGATGCCGGCGCGATCGAGGCGTCGACCACCGGGGAGCTCGTGCCCGTCGACGACGAGTCGCTTGTCGGTCCCGTCTGCTCCTGCCAGTGCATTGGCGAGATCAGCGACCACTGCGTCGGGATCGTGGACCACGACGTCGACGTCATGGGCCCTCGCGCCGTCGTCGAACACGAACTGCATCGGATCCTCGCTCGGCCGGCGGATGGTGGGCCGTGCGTACCCAGTCGGGCAGGAATGGTACGCATCGGGCTAAATGGGGCGGGTGTCAGCCGACCGCGTCCGACCGGGCTCCGGCGCCGCGGCGCTCGTACACTCGACCCGTGCCCGAGCCCCTGGTCCCCTCCGTCGGCCTCGGCGTGTTGCACCTGTTCTGCCGGGTGACCCCTCGCGCTGATCGCTCGGCGATCGCCGCGGCAGTGAAGGCGGCGGTGGCCGACGAGGTGCAGGTGATCCCGGTGTCGATCCTCGGTCACAAGGCCGACGTCGCCTTCATGCTCCTTGGGCCGGATCTCTGGCAGCTCCGATCGTTTCAGACCGACATCGCAACGGCCGGACTGTCGGTGATCGACTCCTACGTGTCGCTCACCGAGCTGTCCGAGTACGCGCAAGGCGTGCCCGAGCCGATGCGCCAGGCCCGCCTCTATCCGCAACTACCGCCCGAGGGCAAGACCGCATGGTGCTTCTACCCCATGTCGAAGCGTCGGGCGCCGGAGCAGAACTGGTTCGCCTTGCCCTACGACGAACGCAAGGAGCTCATGTACGAGCACGGCGCATCGGGCAGGACGTTCGCCGGGAGGATCCTGCAGGTCATCACCGGATCGACCGGCCTCGACGACTTCGAGTGGGGGGTCACCCTGTTCGGCGTGCGCCCCGACGACCTCAAGGCCGTCGTGTACACGATGCGCTTCGATCGGGCCTCCACCCACTACGCCGAGTTCGGGCAGTTCTTTGCCGGTATGGTCGGTGAGCTGGACGACGTCCTCGACCTCGCCGGTGTCCATTGAGCGAGCGGGGGGATCAGGTGCTGATGTTGCCGCCGAGATACGCGGCTTTGACGGCGGCATCATCGAGCAGCGCCCTGGCAGCTGCGGTCTTGACCACGCGACCTACCTCCATCACATAGGCGCGGTGTGCCCGCTGCAACGCCTGCGACGCGTTCTGCTCCACGAGCAGGATGGTCGTGCCCTGTGCGTTGATCTCGGTGATGATCGAGAAGATCTGGGCGACGAGCTTGGGTGCCAGGCCCATCGACGGCTCGTCGAGCAGCAGCAGCTTGGGCTGGGCCATGAGCGCCCGACCGATGGCCAGCATCTGCTGCTCTCCGCCTGACAGCGTTCCTCCTGCCTGGGTCCGACGCTCGGCCAGCTGGGGGAACAGTCCCAACACGCGGTCGAGCTGGGAGGAGGCGCGTTCCCCCCGGCGGGCGTAGGTGCCCATCTCGAGGTTTTCCATGACGCTCATGCCGGGGAAGATGCCGCGACCCTCCGGCGCTTGACAGATGCCCATCTCCACGAGGCGGTGCGGCGCCGCCCCGGTGATTTGCTGACCCTCGAAGGTGATGGTCCCGCTCGTCACGGGACGGAGGCCGGAGATCGTCTTCAGGGTCGTCGTCTTCCCGGCACCGTTGGCGCCGATGAGGGTGACGATCTCGCCCTCATCGACACTGACCGTGATGCCTTTCAGCGCTTCGACCTGGCCGTAGTGGACGTGGACGTCATCCAGCTCAAGCAGCATCGGTGGGGACCCCCAGGTACGCCTCGATGACCCGTGGATCGCTCTGGATCTCGGCCGGTAGGCCTTCGGCGATCTTTTCCCCGAAGTCGAGGACCGCGATGCGGTCGCACACGTTCATCACCAAGCCCATGTCGTGCTCGATCAGGATGATGGTCAGGCCGCTGTCGCGGATCTGGCGGATCAACGCGATGAGCGACTGCTTCTCGGCGGGGTTGAACCCGGCTGCGGGTTCGTCGAGGAGCAGCACCTTCGGCTGCGTGGCGAGGGCGCGCGCGATCTCGAGGCGACGCTGGTCGCCGTAGGGCAGGTTGCGAGCGACGGCGGCGCTGCGTCTCGCGATGCCGACGAACTCCAGCAGGCGCTCGGCCTCGGCGCGTCCGAATCGCTCCTCCCGAAAGTGCTTCGGCGTGCTCAGGACCGCGCCGGGGACACTCGTCGTGTGGCGGGCGTCCGTGCCGACCATGACGTTCTCGATAGCTGTCATGTTCGGGAAGAGGCGGATGTTCTGGAACGTGCGGGCGACTCCGGTCTCGGTGATCTGGTGCGGCTTGCGTCCGAGCAGGGAGCGGTGGCCGAGGGTGATGTCGCCCTGGGTGGGGTGGAAGACGCCGGTCACGCAGTTGAACAGCGTTGTCTTGCCTGCGCCGTTCGGCCCGATGATCCCGAAGATCTGTTCGCGGCGGACAATGATCGACACGTCGTTGAGGGCGACCACACCACCGAAGGCCATCGTGACGCTCTCGAGGGTGAGCACCTCGTCAGCGACGTCAGCGGCACGGGCCACGGCATCCTCGGGCAGAGCGACGTCGACCGCAACCTGCTGGGCGTCGTCGGGGACCTCCTCGGCGTGGAGGCCCTCGTCGACATCGGTGTCCCCGCCGATGGCTATCGCCGTGCCGATGGAACGGGCCGAACTTGTCGCTTCGGCCAGCTCGGCGGCGCGCTGACGGTTCGGGAGGAGACCCTGAGGCCGGAAGATCATCATGAGGATGAGTGCGAGACCGAAGAGGAAGAACCGGTACTCGGTGATGTCGCTGGCGGAGCTACCGGTCACGTCGTTCAGGAAGTTGAGCAGGCTGTCGCCGCCCGCCGCCTCGCGGAGGTACTCCGGGATGAACCCGACCACGAAGGCCCCCGCGATCACGCCCGGTGTCGAGCCGAGTCCCCCGAGGACGACGGCGGCGAGTACGAGGAACGAGAGGTTCAGCGGGAACGTGTCCGGGTTGATGAAGCCGACCTTCGACGCGTACAGCCAGCCGCCGAGCCCTCCCGTCGACGCGCCCATGGCGAAAGACCAGAGCTTCAACTTGAACGTCGGCACGCCCATCAGCTCGGCTGCGTCCTCGTCCTCCCGGATGGCGGCCCACGCCCGACCGACCCGTGACCGTTTGAGTCTGGCGACGAGGAGGATCGCCACGATGATGCAGGCGAGGGCCAGGTAGAAGTACGGCAACGGCTCCGTGGAGAACGGGAGACCGGGAAGCTTGGAGGGATGGGGGATGCCGGTGATGCCCCGTGCCTCGCCGAGGCTGCCACTGTTCTGAGCGATGATGCGGACGATCTCGCCGAAGCCGAGGGTGACGATGGCCAGGTAGTCGCCGCGCAATCGCAGCGTCGGCCCGCCGAGGGTGACGCCGGCCGCCATGGCCACGATGATGGCGAGGAACAGCACCTCCCATGCCGTGAACTGACCGTTGTCGGCCGTCAGCTTGGCGGTGGTGTAGGCGCCGACCGCGAAGAACGCGACGTATCCGAGGTCGAGCAGTCCGGTCTGGCCTACCACGATGTTCAAGCCCAGAGCCAACAGGATGTACACACCGACCGGGAAGAACAGCACGCTCTGCCAGTAGCGGCTGATCGTTGTCGGGTACCAGATCACCAGGCCGAGGATGGCGACCAGCACGAGCGCCTTGGCCCACCACGGCAGTCGGTCCCAAACCCGGCCGACGGGCTCGACGACAGAGAACCGCTTCAGGCTGAGCAGCTTCATGCTCGTGCCCTTCCGAGGGTCTCGCCGAGCAGGCCACTCGGCCGGAGCAGCAGCACCAGGACGAGTACGAGGAACGCAAAGACGTCCTTCCACTCGCCCCCGAAGACGGCCGCACCGTAGTTCTCGAGGAGGCCGAGCAAGAGGCCGCCCACGAGCGCGCCGCGGATGTTGCCGATGCCGCCGAGCACGGCTGCGGTGAACGCCTTGATCCCAGGTAGGAAGCCGATGTTGAACCGGGCGGTCTCGAAGAAGATCGCGAACAGGAAGCCGCCGGCCCCGGCGAGGATGCCACCGAGGAGGAAGGTGAGCGCGACGACCCGATCGATGTTCACGCCCATCAGCTGCGCGGTCTCGGTGTCTTGAGCAGTGGCCCGGATCCCTCGGCCGAGCCGGCTGCGGCGGACGAACTGGTCGAGGGCCACCATGAGCAGGATCGCCGCAACGAAGACGAGCACCTTGTCGGTGCGGACCTGGGCGTCGCCGATCGTGAACACGGTGCTCTTCTTGAGCACCCGCTGGGAGTTGATCTGTCCCCGGCCGTAGCGCAGGGCCAAGAACTCCTGGATGACGAGTGAGATACCGATGGCGGTGATGAGCGCGGTGAGGCGCGGGGCGTTTCGTCGTCGGAGCGGACGGTAGGCCACCCGTTCCATGATCAGTGCCGCGGCGCCGGACGTCGCCATGCTGATCAGCAGCAGTGCAGTGAGTGTGAGCACAAGGCTCACCCCCGTCCGTGTGCCAGTCACCCCCATGCCGTCGATGGTGAAGATGGTGGCGTAGATACCCAGGGCAAAGATCTCCGAGTGGGCGAAGTTGATAAGTCGCAGCACGCCATAGACGAGGGTGTAGCCGAGCGCGATGAGCGCGTAGATCGAACCGAGGGTCAATCCGTCGACCGTCTGGGAAAAGAACTGATGACCGAGGGCGCTGAGGTCGAACTCGATCGGAGGCTCCCCTTCATCGCACAGGAGGGCGCCCCTGCGGACGCCCTCCTGTGATCTGTTGTGGTGAAAGTACTAGAGCTTGTCGGTGGCGACGTTGAGGACGATCTTGCCGTCCTTCACCTCGAAGATGAAGATGCCCTGCGCCTCGATGTTGCCGTTGGCGGCGAACGTGATGTCCTTCGAGATCGCGCCGTCCACGTGCTTGAGCCCGTCGACGTAGCTCAGCAGCGAG
>JBBSGQ010000065.1:0-12015 GCA_038253965.1 Acidimicrobiales bacterium
ATCAGGTTGTGAACAGGATGCCACACTTGCAACGCTTTCGTAACCAGTCCGTCACGTGAGAATCGTCACAGGTGATAACACCACGGAGAGTCATCGCTTGAGCCGATACAGTGACCGAATTCACACGGCACAGGAGCCCTCTACGGTGCCTGGCATGAATCGCTTGGCCGATGAGACCAGCCCGTATCTCCGCCAGCACGCGGAGAACCCCGTCGACTGGTACCCCTGGGGCGAGGAGGCGTTCGCAAGAGCCCGGGAGTCCGATCGGCCGGTGCTGCTGTCGATCGGATACTCGGCCTGTCACTGGTGCCATGTCATGGCTCACGAGTCCTTCGAGGATCCCGACACGGCGGCCGTCATGAACGAGCTGTTCGTCAACATCAAGGTCGACCGCGAGGAGCGTCCCGACGTCGATGCGGTCTACATGGAGGCGACCCAGGCGATGACCGGATCCGGCGGCTGGCCGATGACCGTCTTGATGACCCCCGAGGCTCAGCCGTTCTTCTGCGGGACCTACTTCCCCAAGGACTCGATGCACGGGCGACCCGGATTCGTGGACCTGTGCCGCGCGGTTGATGAGGCGTGGCGAAACCGCCGCCCCGAGCTGCTCGAGCAGGCCGGCCGCCTAACCGAGCACCTGGGTCTTGCGTCGACCGCCAGTGAAGACGTCCCGGGACTCGACACGATCGACGACGCCCGGCGACAGCTCCTGGCTCAGCACGACAGTCGCTGGGGCGGGTTCGGCTCGGCGCCGAAGTTCCCGCAGACCATGAGCCTCGAGTTGCTGTTGCGTCGCCATGCCACGACCCCAGGCGGGGATGCCGAAGCGCTGGCGGCGGTCATCACGACGCTTGACGCCATGGCGTCAGGCGGCGTCTACGACCATCTGGGCGGAGGGTTTGCTCGCTACTCGGTGGACCAGATGTGGCTCGTGCCCCACTTCGAGAAGATGCTCTATGACCAGGCGCTGTTGGGTCGGGTGTATCTGCACGCGTGGCAGCTCACCGGAGAGGCCCGATTCCTGCAGGTGCTGACCGAGACCGTCGGCTACGTGCTGCGAGACCTGCGCCATCAGGACGCCGGCTTGTACTCCGCTGAGGATGCCGACTCAGAGGGCGTCGAAGGCAAGTTCTATGTGTGGGACCCGGAGCAGCTCCGCGAGGTGCTGGGCATCGACGCCGACACAGCAGCTGCACAGTGGGGCGTCACGAGCGCGGGCAACTTCGAAGGGAAGACGATCCTCAACCGGATGCATGCCCCGGCCCAGCTCGCCCGCGACGCCGGGATCGACGACCTCCGACGCCGTCTGTTCGACGCTCGTGAGCGACGTACGCGACCTGGCCTCGATGACAAGGTGCTGACCGAGTGGAACGCTCTCATGTGCGCCACGTTGGCCGAAGCCGGTGCAGCCACCGGTAACCGCGCGTGGATCGACGCGGCAGTCGCCAACGCTGAGTTCTTGTTGGGGAACCTGCGCCGCGCCGATGGCCGCTGGTTGCGATCCTGGCAGGCCGCTGATGGTGGCCGCGCCCGCCACCTGGCGTACGCGGTCGACCATGCAGCGCTCGTCGATGCGTTCACGCGGTTGGCCGAAGCCACCGGCGAGGCGCGGTGGGTCGGGGCCGCCCGAAGCACTGCCGACTCGTTGATCGACCTCTTCTGGGACGAGGACGGCGCCGGGTTTTTCACGACTGGTCGCGATGCTGAGCGTCTGGTGGCACACGCGAAGGATCTCTTGGACAACGCCACACCGTCGGCCAACAGCACGGCCGCCGTGGCCCTGCTTCGACTCGCCGCGCTCACCGGGGCCGACATGTACGAGGAGAAGGCAGCGGCAGTGCTCGGTCTGCTGGGCGAAGTGGCCAGCAGGCATCCAACAGCTGTCGCTCACCTGCTGGCGGCAGTGGAGTTGTGGCATGCCGGTGCAACTGAGATCGCGGTGGCGGGCGATGCCCCCGATCTCGTCTCTGCCGTACAGGCCAGATTCCTTCCCAACGCGGTTCTCGCCTGGGGTGAGCCGTACGCCTCACCTCTCTGGGAAGCACGCGAGCCGGGCCACGCGTACGTGTGTCGGGGGTTCGCCTGCATGGCCCCGGTGACCAGCCCAGACGCTCTCATCGCCGAGCTCAGCCATTGAACCGACGATCATCGAGATCGCTCTCTCCTGCTCGAGGGGTCACGATCCCGCGGGCTGGCCGAGCTCGGCCACGAACCCGACCGAGGAATAGTGCACAGCGTCGATGAGGAGCTCAAAGGTGTAGGAGCCGGGGCGCGGTATCCGAAGTGCGTGGAGCGAGAGTGGCAGCGCTACTGACAGAGCAGGGCACAGTCGATATGCACGGATCGACTCTACGAGCTCGAGCAGACCGGTCGCCCCCAGGGTCGCCACGGTTGTCCTCGCCAGTCTGCGCCTGGCGCAACGACGTCGTATCGATGGTGGGCCTGATCGTCATCGAAACCCGCCATCGCTCGCTATGACCTGACCGGTGACCCAAGTCGCTTCGTCTGACACCAGCCACGCCACCAGGCGAGCAGTGTCTTGCGGTCTCCCCCACCGGCCCTGGGGAAAGCGGGCCGCGATCTCGCGACGGCTCGCGCCGTCGACGTAGCCGGTGTCCACCGGACCCGGGTTCACTGTGTTCACGGTGATGCCGCGAGGCATGAGCGCCTGCGCGAGCGACCCCGTCAGCTGGTGCAACGCGCCCTTCGACGCAACGTAGGGCAGCTCATCTGGCATCGGACCCAGGTACTGACCCGATGTGAACAGCACGATCCTGCCCCCTGGCCGCCCGGCGTGGCGGGCGACGAACTCCTTCACGAGAAGCAGTGTCGCCCGTACGTTGACCGCCAGAGTGGCGTCGAGCTCCTCGACAGTCAGTTCCTCGATGCCTTGGTGGGAGCTCCGGGCGTGGTCGGCGACGAGTATGTCGACCCCTCCGAACAGCAGTGCGGCTCGCTCCAGGACCATTGCCGGGCCGAGAGGATCGGCCAGGTCGATCTCCTCGTGCACCGCGCTGGCACCCGTCGACCGGAGGTGCTCCAGCAACGAGTCGACGCGCCGAGGACCCGTTCCCCAGGGCATCTCCGCGTCATGACCCCGACCAACCTGTGAGGAACAGCGTGGCGCCGTCGGCCGCGAGCCGCCGTGCCAGACCGAACCCGATACCGATCTCCCGGCTCACGCCGGTGACCACGGCGACCCGCCCCGCCAGGGGTCTCACCAGCGCTCCAGGTGCAGGACGTCTGACAATTGCCTTCGCTCGCGGCGCGCCGATGCTCCATGCCGACCCGGTGCCGGATGGCCGATGGCGACGGTGCCGACCGCCCGCCAGAGGTCCGGCACTCCGAACGCCGCCCGCACAGCAGGCTCGTGGTCGAACAAACCGAAGAAGCAGGCACCGAGCCCGGCATCGGTCGTCGCGAGCAGCAACTGATCGACGACCATGCCTCCGTCGACGAACCAGTAGGGCACCGGCCATGCGACGGCGGCAGCGCCGAGACCGGTGGCCGCCTTGTCCGGTTCGGCATAACGGGCGAGGTACACGGCCGGTGACACCCAGACGATCACCAGGACCGGAGCAACCAGGAGACCGGGCCAGGCGAAGTCACCCCGTCGCTCCCGGGGCAACGTGACGTCCCAGTACCGGGCGGTGTGCGCTGGGCGCTCCAGGACCAGCAGGTCAGTCCCCTGACAGTTGCCGGCCGAGGGTGCGCGGCGGGCCAAATCGAGCGCCACCTGCAGCACTGCGGCATCGACTGGCTCTGGGGTGAACGAGCGGACCATCCGCCGCCGGCGGATCGCGTCGCTGAGCTCCACGACCCCAGTCTGACCGTTCGTCAGGCACCACCAACTCCTCTTGGCAGCGTCGTCGCCGAGAATCAGTCGAAGAGTGCGCGTCTTTTGGTCCACGATCAACCGATGGACGGGGTGGTGCAGCGCTACATCGAGGTCCTCGGCGCGGTGTTCGGCGGCCGGCGGGTCATCCTTGCCTCGACGCCGCTCGCTGGGTCCACGCGCCGGGTGTCAGCCCTTCGCCGGCTTGGAGCGCCGCGCTGTTTCGTGCTGGCCACCGGCATCGGCACGGGTGATCTCCCCGCGGAGACCGAGGCTGACCACCTCCTGCTGGAGCTCACGGCTCGAGATGTCATGGATGAGTTCCGCCAAGTCGAGAAGATCCTGGCCGCGCCGCCCCCGGAGGCGGTTGCCGCACTGGATCTCTTCGATCCGGATCACTCGGCGGTCGTGCTGCTCGCACCGTTCTCGGCCTCGCCAGGCGTCGGCAACCGACCCTGTTACGGCGGACGACGTCCGGAGTGGGTGGCTCTGGAGGACAAGACGGTCTGTGACGAGGTCTTCGACGCGGTCGACGTGGCCAGGCCCGCCGCAGAGATCGTCGCACCGGAGCGTCGCGCGCTGGTGGCGGCCAGCGACGCGCTCGACGGCGGAGCCGGTGTCGTGTGGTCCGGCGATGCCCGCGACGGCTTCAACGGCGGCGGAGTGTTCGTGCGGTGGATACGACCGGACACTTCCGCGGCTGTCCTCGACGACGCCATCGAGCACTTCGGCTCGGCCTGTGACCGCGTCCGGGTCGCGCCGTTCGTGGAAGGGGTTCCGTGCAGCATCCATGGATTCGCCTGCGACGACGGCATCGCGACGTTGCGGCCGGTCGAGCTCGTGAACCTACGCCCGGCGGTCGGCGCGCGGTTGAAGTACGCGGGCGCCGCCACGTTCTTCGACCCACCGGCCGCTGACCGCGAGACCATGCGGGAGGCAGCGCGTCGCGTGGGTTCTCACCTCGTCGAGCACCTGGCGTTCCGAGGCGCGTTCACGATCGACGGCATCCTCGGCGCTGACGGGTGGGTCCCCACGGAGATCAACCCTCGCTTCGGTGCCGGCCTCGCCTACGCCAACCAAGCAGTCCCCGACCTGCCACTCGACCTGCTGCACCATGTGGTCGTCGCCGGGAACGGCTCGGAGGTGTCAGCCGCCGACCTCGAGGCGCTCATCCTGCCGGTCAGCGACGAGAGCCGCTGGGGCGGTGGATGGAGCAGCACGTCGACGCACTTCGAGCGCACAGAATCGACACCTATCGTGTTCGACGACAGGGGTGCGGTGTGTCGATACGCCGCCGACAACGAACCGCCCGACGGACACATGCTGACCGGCCCGGGCGCCGAAGGCGGGTTCGTTCGGGTAACCCTGGAGCCTGATCGCACCCCGATCGGCCCCTCGGTAGCGCCAAGGATCGTCGCGGCGCTGGCCCTCGCTGACAAAGCCAAAGGAACATCAATCGGCCACCTGACCGCGGCATTGTCCGTGCGCTGAGAGGGGCCGTGATCGATCGCCAGCGGAGGGGGAGCTACGCCAGCTTCTCGAGATCGTCGGCCATCGCCCACCCGAAGGCTATGAGCGCGTCGCCGCGAGCCGGCTTGATCTCGGTGAAGAACTGCTCGAAGGCTGGATCGAGCTTCTCCGGTTTGACACTGTCGTGATCGAACACCTCGGGAAAGGAGTCGTCACCCTTGGCAACGAAGGTGCGCTCGGCATAGTTGGCCGAGTCGATCCCGAACCGCTTGGCCAGACGACGGCCCCATGCCCGTTCTTCGCCGGTCGCGGTGTAGGCGGGCCGGGGAACTATGTCGTTGAGCGAGCGAAGAGCCTCATAACCCGCGACGGATGCGAACCGAGTCCCGACGAGGACGTCTTCGTCGGGGAACGCCAGCACGGCTCGACGCAGGATGTCGGTCATCATGGACCGCAGCACCGTGTCGCGTCGCGCTGTGCGCTTGACCGAGGCCAGGCCGATGATGATGCTCGGGGTTCCGCCGATTCGCTCGAGCGTGCTGAACGCAAAGCCCTTGAGCTTGCTGCCCTCGCGAACGAGGGTCACGAGCACCCACGATTCCGCCGCCTTGGACAGCAAACCGACCTCGAACCGGCTCGGCCCTTCGGCGCACAGGTCTGCCATCTCAGCCAACTCGGCATCGCCGAGCGCCGTGCAATCCTTGGTCTCGACGTCGATCGCCATACCCTCTTTTGACCCCCAAGCGGTGGACAACGCCTCTCTAGTTCAGTCCCTCGGCCTGGCGCACGCAACTCGGCGACATGGGTGTCGGCAAACGTGTGACACGACGATCGACACGGGTTCGGTGGTTCTACAAGATCGAATCGGCTCCGAACAGGACTCGAATCTCGGCGATGAGGCCGCCGGTCACGTCGGCGCAGTGTTGATCGGGCAGGCGGATCACCTTGTCACCGACGTGGAGGAACACCGGTGATGCACCAGGAAAACGCTCGAGCAGGAGTCGAAGGTCGGCGATCCGTGTCTCGTTGAGGGCGGTGGCCGGGACCTTGATCCGCAGCGGCTCCGATGGGTCACGCACACCTGCGAACACCTCAACCTCGAGGGCGATCAGCTTTGGCTCGTCCTCGCGCTTGTCGATCCGACCCTTGACCACGAGAACGGCATCGTCGACGAGCTTGTGGCCGATCTCGGTCATGGTTCTGGGGAAGGCCATCACCTCCATCACACCTTGCAGGTCCTCCAAGCAGAAGACCGCCATCAGGTCGCCCTTCTTGGTCCACTTGCGTTGCAAGCTGTTGACGACACCGGCGACCACACGGACCGAACCATCTTCGGCCTCCTTGGCCTCCTCGATGGAGCCGTCGGTACGGCGTCGCAGCATCGCCTCGACCCCCATGAGCGGATGGTCGCTCACATACAGCCCGAGCATCTCCTTTTCGAACGCCAGCTGGTGGGCCTTGTCGAAGTGCAGCGCCGGGATCCTGATCCGCTCGTCGAACGGGGCGGAGGCGCCGTCGTTTGCGCCGAACAACGTGAGCACGCCCATGTCCCGTTCGCGCCGGCGGGCAAGCGTCTGGTCGACGATCTGCTCGAAGACAGCCAGCAGGCCGCGTCGCGGATGGCCGAGGGAGTCGAACCCGCCCGCCTTCACGAGCGACTCGAGGGCGCGCTTGTTGAGCACTGACGTGTCGACCCGCTCGCAGAAGTCGTAGAAGTCGCCATAGGGACCGTGCTCGTCGCGTTCACGGATGAGCTGGGCGACTAGCGCGGACCCGACGTTGCGCACTGCCGACAGACCGAACGGGATCACCTCTGTGCCGTCCTCGAGCGTGGCGGGCACGAAGTCCGATTGCGAGCGGTTGACATCGGCCACCAACACGCCGATGCCCAACTGGCGGCACTCGTTGAGATAGACCGCTGCCTTCTCCTGGCTCGACTTGACGCTGGTCAACAGGGCTGCGAGGTATTCGATCGGATAGTGGGCTTTGAGGTAGGCGGTCTGGTAGGCGATCAGGCCGTAGCCATAGGCGTGGGCCTTGGGGAAGGCGTAGTCGGCGAAGGCCTCGATGATGTCGAACAACTCGGTGGCGAGATCGGTGCCGTACCCGGTGCGCTCACATCCTTCGACGAACTTGGACCGCTCGACCGCCATCAGCTCGCGCTTCTTCTTGCCGCACGCCTTGCGCAGGTTGTCCGCCTCGGCGAGGGAGTAGCCGGCCATCTTCTGCGCGACGCGCATGACCGACTCCTGGTAGATCATCAGCCCGTAGGTGTCCTCGAGGACCGCTTCCAGGTCGGGATGCAGCCAGGCGACCGGTTTGCGGCCGTTCTTGCGGTCGGCGTAGGCGTTGTGCATGTTGGCAGCCATGGGTCCCGGGCGGTACAAGGCCACCAGCGCGGCGACGTCGTCGAAGCTCGTCGGGGCAAGGGCGCGCATCAGGGCACGCATGGGGCCGCCCTCGAGTTGGAACACGCCTATGGAGTCGCCTCGCCGCAGCAGGGCGAGCGTCAGATCGTCGTCGAGGGGCACGGCGTCGATGTCGAGCTCGACCCCTCGAAACGAGCGGATCAGTTCGACCGAGTCGCTGATGACATCGAGGTTCCGGAGCCCGAGGAAGTCCATCTTCAGCAGGCCGAGCTCCTCGACGCCGCCCATCTCGTACTGGGTGACGACCGGGGCGAGCGACGGATCCTGTCCCGCCTCGGGCTTGCGTTGGATCGGCAGATAGTCGGTGAGCCGCTCCTTGGTGATCACCACGGCGGCAGCGTGGATGCCGTCCTGGCGGCGGAGGCCCTCGAGCCCCTTCGCCACCTCGATGACCTTGCGGGCGTCATCGTCCTCGCCATACATCCGGCGCAGGTCGGCTGCCATCTTGAAGCCGTCACGGAACTTCTCGTGCTCTTCCAGGCAGGCGTACAGCGGTGTGTCACGCCCCATGATCAACGGGGGCATGGCTTTGGCCACCTTGTCGCCGACCATGTACGGGTAGCCGAGCACTCGGGCCGCATCACGAACAGCAGCCCGCGCCTTGATGGTGGAGAAGGTGACGATCTGCGCGACATGGTCGCGGCCGTAACGCTCGGCTGCGTAGCGGATCATCTCGTCGCGGTAGCGAGAGTCGAAGTCCATGTCGATGTCGGGCATCGAGATGCGGCTCGGGTTAAGGAAGCGCTGGAACAACAGGTCGTAACGGATCGGGTCGAGGTCGGTGATCTTCAGGCAGTACGCGACGGCGCACCCTGCCGCTGACCCGCGCCCCGGACCAACCCGGATGTCGTGCTCGCGAGCATGGCGAATGAGATCCCACACGATGAGGAAGTAAGAGCTGAAGCCCATGTCACCGATGACCTTCAGCTCATAGGCCAACCGTTCGACGACGGTGTCAGGGAGCTGGTCGCCCCAGCGCTGGCGCGCACCGTCCATCGTGAGGTGTTCCAGGTATGTCGCTGCGTCCGGGAACGCATCGGGCAACGGGAACTCCGGGAGCTGCGGCTTGCCGAACTCGATCTCCACGGAGCATCGCTCGGCGATCCAGAGTGAGTTGTCGCATGCGACCTCGACGTCGGAGAACACGCTGCGCATCTCTCGCGCCGACTTCAGGTAGTGCTGATCTCCGGAGAACTTGAAGCGGTCGGGGTCGCTCATCAACGAACCGGTCTGCACGCAGAGCAAGGCGTCGTGAGCGACTGCGTCGTGCTGATGGGTGTAGTGGCTGTCGTTGGTCGCAAGCAGCGGCGCGTTGATCCGCCGCGCGATCTCCAACAGCTGCGGGTTGGTGCGCTGTTGATCAGCGATGCCGTGATCCTGGATCTCGACGAAGAGGTTGTCGCGCCCGAAGATGTCCTGGAGCCGACCGGCCTTCTTCAGGGCTCCTTCCTCATCACCCCGGAGCAGTGATTGCAGGACATGGCCGCCGAGGCAGCTCGTTGTCGCGATGACCCCGTCGTGATGCTCGTCGAGCAGGTCCCAGTCGACCTTCGGCTTGCGGTAGTACCCCTCCATGAACGCCCGACTCGAGAGTTGGATGAGGTTCTTGTAGCCGACGTTGTTCTCTGCCAGCAGGGTCAGGTGGTAGTACGGCTTCTTGCCGCCTTCGGCCTCACCACCGGTGTCGTCGACGCGACCGCCTCTCAACGAGAGCCGCTCGAAGCGGTCGTCGTGGGCCATGTAGGCCTCGGTGCCCACTATCGGTTTGATGCCCGCGGCGCGTGCCGCCTTGTAGAAGGGCAGCACCCCGTACATGTTGCCGTGGTCGGTGATGCCGATCGCCGGCTGCCCGTCGGCCGAAGCGGCGGCGATGACGTCGTCGACCCGGGCGGCGCCGTCGAGCATCGAGTACTCGGTGTGGACGTGGAGGTGGGTGAAGCTCGGGTCGTCGCCCAACGGGTTCTCCTCGGGCTCTCGGTCAGCGTGTATGTCCACAGTCGATCCCCAACAGTTGTCCACCGCTGTGGAGAAATGACACGGCTGTGATTTCGACGGTAGCAGGTTGCCTGGTCGGGCGCGCCGGGCCCGTCGGCCACGTCACCGAGGTCTCAGGAGGCGCGCTCGCGGAACTCGGCGATCCGGGGCCGAACTCCCTCGCTGATCGTGGCATATCCCCGACTGTCGGCCAGGAACCCGACTGCTTCTCCCTGCACCTCGCGGGCATGGGGCGCCGGACATGGCTCGGTGCGCAGGGCGTCCGGGATGCTCTGGCCGACTCGCAGTTGATGGATCAGCACCTCGCCGTAGGTGCGCACGGCGATCGTCGAACGGTCAGGCGCCACGTCGGCTCCGGTCACCAGCTCCCCGCCGGAGACTCCTGGGCGGAAGGCGCCGGCCGCGCTCAGACGACCGGCCCCACCACCACCATCTGGCGGGCGGAAGGTGTAGATGCGGGAGACGCCGGGCTCCTTGGTCAAGATGACGAGCGTCCCGTCCACGGGGTCACGCACGAGCGCTTCGGCGTTGTGCGGGCCGTCGGGGTACTGGAGCGTGAGGCGGGCCGCGGCTACCGATCGCCCCGCGGAGGAGGGCTCCGGCACCCGGTAGAGCTCCACCGTTGGCCGCGTGACGAGGTTGTCGCCGATGTCGGCCAACCAGAGGCCGTCGCCCGCCTCGGTGTGGTCAGGCGCCATGTCTTCCCAGTCGATCGCCTGAGCGTCGGAGACGGAGACGACGCTCACTTGGCCGCCCGGCCCGACTCCGAAGAAACGGGCCACATCGCCCGAGTCGTTGTGGACCCAGAACCATCCTGGCCGCCGACGACTGGCGACGATGCCCGACGCCTCGGTGATCTCACCTGACCGTACCGGGACCACCCGTCCGGTGGCGATCCGGTTCGCACAGGCTGAGCTATAGACCGACGGCGCGCTCGTCGTGGACGTCGTCGCACGGCTGGTGATCGATCGTGACGCTGTCGTAGCGGTCGGACTTGCGCTCGAGCAACCAGCGCAGGCGATGACGCACAGGGCGACGGCGAGGAACCGCCGTGCCGCTCGCCGGTTCGGATCATTTGAGCACCGACACGATACGGACGGTGCAAGTCGGGGGGTGATCAGAGGTAGGTTCCCGGTCGATCATCGCTGGGCAGGCCGGGCACACCGGGACCGTCAGGGCCCCCCGGACCCCCGGGACCGATCTGGCGGCGGGGATCCTCCATCTGAGAGCGCGCAGCCATCTGCTGGGCGAAGAGGGTGGCCTGGATGCCGTGGAAGAGCCCCTCGAGCCATCCCACGAGCTGTGCCTGCGCGACCCGCAGCTCTGCGTCGGTGGGATGCTCGCCGCCGAACGGAATGGTCACCCGCTCGAGCTCGTCACGCAGATCGGGAGAGACCGCAGTGCCTAGCTCCTTGATCGACGTGCCGTAGATCTCCTTGAGCCGATCGCGCGCCGGCTCGTCGAGCGCCACCGTGCGAACCTCTTCCAACAGCTGCTTGATCATCGAGCCGATGCGCATGACCTTTGCCGGCTCCTCGACCGCCTCGCGTCGCTCGCCGGCTGCGTCGTCGCGGATGATGGCGTCAGGTTTCACCACGCCGCCCGTACCGTCGTTGATGAGCTCGCCATGGGCGATCTCCGGCGGCGCAACGGGCTCGTTCACATCGGACACGTTTCAGACTCCTCGGGAGGTTCCGACCAGCAAGGGGACAAGCATCTCAGGTGCGGTCAGAGACCCGTGACGGCCGACGAGGTGGAAAGGCCCACTGTCAGCGGAATCGGTGAAAGAGACGTCGGCGTGGGCGACGAGCGCTACGTCGCCCAGGCGGCTCCGGGCACCGTCGATCAGGCGTGGTCCCCACCAACCCTCGGCGACCGTCTCGTCGATGCTGCGGACCCACGCGTCGTCGCTGTGGTGGTGCTGGGCCGCTTCGAGCAACATCGGCGCCCTGCCGGGCCGGGCGTGCAGCCACCGGAACCGTCCCTCACCGGACTGGAACGACACGTGCGCCTCGACGTCAGGCGCCAACGCGACTGTGTTGTCGCCGACGTGCACCTGGCCGTGATCGGCGATGATCACGACCGCCGCGCCAGGCGGAAGGATCTCGAGCACGTCGGCGACGAGGCGATCGGCAGCTACGAGCTCGGCGTCGTAGTAATCACCGAGTCCGTATTCGTGGGCCACCTTGTCGATGCCGTCGTAGTACGCGTACACGAAAGGCTCGCCCGTACCGAGCAGCCGACGGAGCTCGGTGACCAGGGTGGACGGAAGTCGGTATCCGTTGA
>JBBSGQ010000066.1:0-11969 GCA_038253965.1 Acidimicrobiales bacterium
ATCGGACAGCTCCCACCGCAATGGTGCAGCGCCCTCGAGCGGTAGGCGTGATGCAGTCATGCCCATCAGTGTATCGAACAGATGTTCGCCTTGACGAGGGGATCCGAGAGCGATCGGCCCGGTACCCTCGCTGGCCGTGGATCGTCGTCGGACTTGCGCGATCGCGATCGGCGGAGTGATCGGAGCGACCCTTCGGTGGGCAGTCATCGCCGCGACTGCGCCGCCAACCGGCTTCCCGTGGGCGGTGTTCGCCATCAACGTCGGCGGTTCGGCAGTGCTCGGCGCGGTGCTGGCCGAGGAGGTGCGCCGACCCGGACGGCGCCTGCTCCTGCACGATGTCGTCGGCATCGGGTTCTGCGGCGGGCTGACCACGTTCTCGACCTTCGCCGTCGAGGTGGCTGGCTTCCTGCGTGCTCACCGTCCCGCGCTGGCGGCCACCTATCTCCTTTCGTCGGTGACTTTCGGCATCGTGGCCGCCGTGGTCGGCGCCGCGGCGTTGCGTCGAGTCAGAGCCCTGGCCATGCCGTTGGAGCAGACGCCGTGATAACAGCTACTGGGTTTTTAATACTCGCAGCGTGCGGGGCGCTGGCCCGAGCCCACCTCGGCCATCGATTCAATCGCGCCGGCTTCGCCACCGGCACGCTGCTCGTGAACGGGTCGGGCTCGTTCGCGCTCGGCCTGCTGCATGGCGTCGCCCCGCCACTGATGACGATGCTCGGCACCGGGCTCCTCGGAGCGTTCACAACCTTCTCGAGCTTCAGTCGCGACACCACAGCACTGGTCGAGCAGCATCAACGCGTACGCGCTGCGACCTACGTGATCACGACCTGCGCCATCGCGATCGGCGGTGCATGGGTCGGGCTCACGCTGTCCACCTGATCGGGCGCTGGTAGACGAAGGCGCCGAGCCGATAGACGAGGCGACCCATCGATACGGCATCGTCACGCCAGGCGCAGCCTGGCGACGACAACGGTGGCGACCCCGACGGGCGACCCATTCGCTCGAGTCCTGAGGGGGAGGACTTCTCCTCCCCCTGCGACATCAGGTCAGACCCTTCTCCGACAGCCACTCAGAGGCGACATCCTTCGCGTCGTCCTTCTTGAGGTCGGTTCGGATGTTCCAATCAGACAGATCCTTGGTGGTGATCTTCTTGGTGAGATCGTTGATCGCCTTAGTGACCGAGCTGTTGCCGGCCAGCTTCTTGCTCAGCACCGGTACGACGTTGTCGGCCGAGAAGATGCCCTTGTCTTCTTCCAGGATCGTGAGCTTGTCGGCCACGATCTCCGGGCCGGTGGTCTGGTACTGGATGGCCTGGAGATCGCCCGACTTGAGCCCGGCGACCAGCGGCGGACCGTAGGTCACCGCTTTGACGGCTTTGAAGGCCAACCCGTACACCTTCTTGTACCCGAGCAGGCAGTCGGCGCGCTCAGGGCATTGCGGCGAGGCGCCGAACGTGACCTTCTTCTCCACCGCGTTCACGTCGGAGACCTTGGTGAGATGGTTCGCGTCAGCGAAGGCCTTGGTCACGACGAATGCGTTCTTGTCCTCGGCGTTCGAGGCATAGGGCAGCGCCTGCAGGTCCGGGGCCGTCTTCTTGAGAGCTGCCTGCAGCCGCTGGAACGTCTCTTTCGGGTCCGGGGAAGGTTTGCCCGTCTTGTCGAGGAACGAAGCGGCGCTGCCCGTGTAGTCGATGACGAGGTCGGCAGTGCCCTTCTTCAGGGCCGGGTAGACGCCGTCGCGAAACGCGCTGCTCGCACGCTGGACCGAGGCCTTGAAGCCCTTCGACTTCAGGTACTGGCCGTAGACCTCAGACAACGTCTCGCTCTCGCCGAACTGCTGTGGAGCGACTCGGACGACGGCATCCTTGGCATCGCCGCCCTTGTCACTCGTCGTGCTGGTGCTCTTGTCCTTCTTCTCACCGCACGCTGCCGTGACGAGCACGAGCACGAGCGTGAGGGCGACGATGGGTACCTTCCAACGGGCATTTCGCATCATGGTTGGTCCTTCTTCCTGGGATGGTGTGTGATCGAGTCGAACTTCAAGCGATGGCCTCGGCGAGCCCCTTCGAGCGCCGGTTGCGGCGGCTGGAACGACCGGCCTGACGACGTATGGGGGCGGGGATCAAGGTGCGGCCGGTCAGCCACAGCGACAGGTCGGCGACGATAGCTACTGCGGTGACCATCAGCGCGCCGGCCTGGATCTGGTACAGGTCGTTGTTGCCGAGCCCTTGTCGGATGTACGCGCCAAGCCCCTCAGCACCGAACAGAGCGGCGATCGGCTCGGTCGCCACGACCTGCACGGCAGCGGTACGCAGGCCCACGAAAAGCACAGGCAGGGCGAGTGGCAGTTCGATCCGGACCATGACCGCCCATTCGGACAGGCCGACCGCCCGGGCCGCGTCGACCGCGCTCGCGTCGGCTCCGCGTACCGCGGTGAAGGTGTTGGCGAACAGCGGCGGTAGAGCGAGCAGAACCAGCGACAGGATGATCGGCCACGGCTCGAACCCGAAGCCCTCGCGCAGCGACACGATGACGGCGATGCCGAGGATGGCGACGGTGGGGATGGCTCGGCCCGTGTTCACCACCCAGCCCGCCACCAGCTCACCGCGGCGGTAGTGGGCCAACACGACGGCCAGCGGGACAGCGACGAGCACCGCGAGTACCAGGGCTGCGGCGCTGTGCCAAACGGTGAGCCACACCTGGTGCGGGATGGCTCCCGATCTGGCGCGGAACGACTCCTTGGTGAACCACTCGAAAACGTTGGTCGGCGGCGACGCCGCCTGAATGGTGGCGAGCGCGATCATCGAGCCACCCGTCGGCGCGCCCACGGCGTGAGCACCCGCTCGACACTGCGGATGAGCAGGTCGAGCGCTACTGCGAGGAGGACCGAAAGGATCGCTCCGACCGCGATCTTCGTGAAGAACTGGGTGTTGTAGCCATCGAAGATGAGGAATCCGAACCCGCCGAGCTGGATCGCTCCGGTGATGGCCACGAGACCGATCGTGGTGACCGTAGCCACTCGGATGCCTGCCATGACGACCGGCAGAGCGAGGGGAAGCTCCACAGTGACCAGCCGGCGCTGCCGGGACATCCCCATGCCGTCAGCTGCCGACAGCACCGATTCGGGCACACCGTCGATCCCCGCAACGATGTTGCGCACGAGGATGAGCAACGTGTAGCTGGTCAGAGCGACTACTGCAGCCTGGAACGGGGACAGGTACACGGTCAGCACCGCGAACAGCGCGAGGCTCGGCACCGTGTAGAGGAACCCTGCGACCGCGGTGAGGGGCGCGAACGTCCAGCGGAAGCGGAGCGCGATCGCCGCAAGGGCCGACGAGAGCACCAGCCCCGCAGCCACCGGAAGCGCGGTGAGCTTGAGATGCTCGATGGTGAGGTCCCGCAACTCGTGAGGCGTCGAAGACCGCTTGAACACCCATTCCCAGCGGATGATCGGATTGGTGGCGGCAGTGTCCGGGGACAACCCTCTGACTGCCTGTCTCGCCCAGATGACGAAGATCACGACGGCGAGAACACCGGCGCCGCACGCGGCCCACCTGGTGGCACGCGACGGCGACTGCTCGGACATGGCGACCGTCACGCGATCAAACCCCGCCGGATCTGCTCGAGGCTGACGACGCCGCCGAACCTACCCTCGTCGGCGATCACTGCGACGGCCGAGCGCGAGGTCAGGATCGCCTCGAGCGCCTCCCGCAGCGTTGCGTCCGGTGCCAGTTGGACGGCCGGCGTCTCGAGAAGCTGGTCGGCAAGAGGACGCGAGTCCTCGAGCCTTTCGCCGTGGACCCATCCCAGAAACCGCTCGGCATCGACGACTCCCACCCAGCCGCCACCGACCTCGTCGGCCACCTTCCGTGCCTCGTCGACGGTGGCCGACGCATCAACGACCGGTCCTCGCTCGTGCGGCAGGGAGCGAACCTGCGACAGAGCCAGGCGCTTCAGGCTGCGCTCCGAGCCGAGGAACTGCTCGACGAAGGCGTTGGCCGGCCGAGCAAGGAGGGCGTCGGGTGGCCCGAACTGCTCGAGTACGCCACCGACATTGAGCAGCGCGACACGATCGCCAACCCGGATGGCCTCATCGATGTCGTGGGTGACGAGCACTATCGTCTTTCGCACCCGTTGCTGCAGCGCCAGGAGCTCGCCCTGCAGTCGCCCCCGAACAATCGGATCGACCGCGCCGAACGGCTCGTCCATGAGCAGTACCGGCGGATCAGCTGCCAACGCCCGCCCCACCCCAACCCGTTGCTGCTGCCCTCCCGACAGTTCACCCGGATACCGGCCGAGCATGTCGCGATCCAGGCCGACGAGGTCCACCAGTTCGTCGACCCTGGCCGACACCTTCGCCTTGTCCCAGCCGAGGAGCTTGGGGACCGTGGCGATGTTCTGGGCGATCGTGCGGTGTGGGAAAAGGCCGATCTGCTGGATGACGTAGCCGATGCCCCGCCGCAACTCGGTCGGCGACTGCTGGCGCACGTCGACCCCTTCGACGGTGATCGTGCCGCCTGTCGGCTCGATGAGTCGGTTGATCATCCGCAGCGTCGTCGTCTTGCCGCAGCCCGACGGTCCGATCAGTACGACGATCTCGCCTCGGGGCACGTCTAGATCGAGCGGAGAGACGGCGGCCGTGGACGCGCCAGGAAAGGTCTTGGTGACCGCCCGGAGCTGGATGGCCACGGCTCCATCAGACGACTGCTCGTCGCGCTGCTGGCCCACGATGGGAAAACCCTAATCGGCTGCGGTTCGGTGCTCGGGTTTTTGCCAGAGATCTCGATTTGGGTCATTTCACCGCGCATATGCCGGTCGATCGACCCAAATCGCGTTCACCCGATGGTGCTGGCGCCGCGGAAGTACGGCCGCAGGGCGTCGGGCACCGTGACCGAGCCGTCGGGCTGTCGGTAGGTCTCGACGATGGCCGCCCAGACGCGAGGCACGGCCAGGGCGGAACCGTTCAGCGTGTGCACGACCGATGAACCACGCTGACCGGTGTCGCCCGATCGGTACCGGACGTTGGCGCGTCGAGCTTGGTAGTCGCTGAACCAGGACACCGAGGACACCTCGAGCCACCGGTCACATCCCGGTGCGTACACATCGATGTCGAAGGACCGGTGGTGACTCTGACCCAAGTCGCCGGTGCAGATCTCGATCACCCGGTACGCGAGACCCAGCGCGGCGATCGTGGCTTCCGCTCGGCCGACCAGCTCGTCCAACACGCCGGCCGCCTGATCGGGTGTGGTGTACGCGAAAAGCTCGACCTTGTCGAACTCGTGAACCCGCAGCAGCCCACGCGTGTCCCGCCCGGCAGACCCGGCCTCGCGCCGGTAACACGGCGTGTAGGCCATGAAGCGCATCGGGAGGTGCTCCTCGTCGAGGATCTCGTCGCGATGGATGGAGGTGAGCGGTACCTCACCGGTGGGGATGGCCCACAGGTCATCGCGCTCTACCGCGAACGCATCGTCGGCGAACTTCGGCAGCTGGCCCGTGGCGGTGAGGGTCTCGGTGAGGACCAGGCTCGGCGGGCGGATCTCCTCGAACGCATCGGCGTTGCGATCGAGCGCAAGTTGGCAGAGCGCCCGCGCCAGCGTGGCACCACCTTTGCGCTGCATGGTGAACATCGAGCCAGCGATCTTCACCGCCCGCTCGTTGTCGAGGATTCCGAGCTTCTCTCCGACCTCCCAGTGAGGGATGCGCTGGTGCGCCTCATATCCCTCGGTGGCAAGTCCGATAGTGCGCAGGACCGGATTATCGGCGTCAGACGCGCCCTGCGGGGCTTGCGGGTGGGGCAGGTTCGGAATGCGCAGGAGCAAGTCGCGGATCTCGGCCGCAGCGACATCGACTTCCGTGGCCAGTGCCTTCTCTTGCTCCCCGAGGGCGCGACTCTCGGCCTGCCGGGCTGCTGCCTCGTTCGACCGGCCGTCGCGAAGGAGCGCCCCGACCTGCCCCGAGAGTGCCTTGATCTTGTTGCGCAGCTCGTCGCGCGCGGAGCCGAGCGCCCGCTGACGCGCGTCCAGCTCGCGAACCCGGTCGATATCGGCCGTGTCGATGCCTCTGCGAGCCAGGGCTGCCTTGACCACCTCCGGCTCGGCACGGATCCGACGGACGTCCAACATGTCGGCGCACGGTAGTCGTGTACCGGTTGGCCCCGGCCAGCGTTTCAGGCCGTCGTCAGTGGCGAACGAAGTTCACAGTGCGTTCGGCCGGCATGGGACGATTTCCGGGGGCTTTCGGGGCCCACTAGCGTCGCCCCTGATGCCCGCAGTCGAGGTCGTCGGCCTCACCGTCCGGTACGGGACGCTCGCCGCAGTCGACAGCTTGTCGCTGAACGCGGAGGCGGGCGAGGTTCTCGCCCTGCTCGGTCCGAACGGAGCGGGCAAGACGACGACCGTCGAGACGCTCGAGGGCTATCGCCGGCCCGATGCCGGACAGGTCCGAGTCCTCGGTCTCGATCCGATCCGAGACAAGCGGCGTCTCATGCCCAGGATCGGCGTGATGCTGCAGAACGGCGGCGTCTACCCCGGCATCCGGCCACTCGAGGCATTGCGCCTCCACGCCTCTTTCTATGACGAGCCCGACGACCCAGAGACGCTGCTCGAACGGGTCGGCCTCACCCATCTCCGCCGCTCGACGTGGCGCCAGATGTCGGGCGGAGAGCAGCAACGTCTATCACTCGCCCTCGCCCTGATCGGCAAGCCAGAAGTCGCGTTCCTCGACGAACCGACCGCCGGGGTAGATGTCGCCGGTCGTCACCTGATCCGCCAACTCGTCCGTGAGCTGTGCACTGCTGGCGTGTGCGTGCTCCTCACCACACACGATCTGGGAGAGGCAGAGAAGGTGGCGGACCAAGTGGTGATCATCGACCAAGGCAGCGTCGTGACGAGCGGTAGTCCGGCGGAGCTCATGACCACCTCCGGCGGTGAGGAGATCCGCTTCGGCGCGCCGCCAGCGCTCGATGCGGCCGCGCTCGGCAAGACCCTCATGGCTGCAGTCGAGGAATGCACGCCCGGTGAGTACCGCATCGAGGCACCGCCCACGCCGGCCAACGTCGCGGCGCTCACGGCGTGGTTGGCTGACCACGATCTGCCTCTCGCCGACCTGCGGGCCGGTCGTCAGCGATTGGAGGACGTGTTCCTGCAGCTCACTGCGATCACCGGTGAGGTACCAGCCGTGCGTATCGCCGACGGCGACCCGATCAACGAGCAGTCCCATCCCAGCCGGACCCGGCCGCGCTCAGGCGCAGCTTGATGCGCCGGCTTCTGGCCCAGAGCCGAGTCGAGTTGCTCCTGACCCTCCGTCGAGGCGAATCGGTCCTGTTGACGTTCGCCATCCCTGTCCTGTTGCTCGTGTTCTTCTCCAACGTCGACGTGCTACCCACCGGAAACGGCAGGCCTGTCGACTTCCTGTTCCCCGGGGTGCTTGCGCTCGCCGTCATGTCGACGGCCATGGTGAGCCTCGCCATCGCGACGGGCTTCGAACGCCAGACCGGTGTGCTCAAACGGTTGGGTTCGACTCCGCTGACCCGACCCGAGCTGCTCGGGGCCAAGACCCTCGCCATCGTGATCGTCGAAGCGCTGCAGATCGTGGTGCTGGTGGTCGAAGGGTACGCCCTCGGTTTCCACTTCGGGCCAGCCAGCATCGGGGTGGCTCTCGGTGGGGCGGTGCTCGGTACGATCGCCTTCGCCGGCTTGGGCCTGCTCATGGCTGGTTCCCTGCCCGCTCTCACCACATTGGCCGCCGCGAACGGTCTCTACCTGCTGCTTCTGTTGATCGGCGGCATGGTCATCCCGCTGACGAAGTTGCCGACCGGCCTGCGCACCTTGGCCCGCTGGCTCCCCGCCGGCGCATTGTCGGACGTGTTGCACGGAGGTCTTCGCGGTGCCGGAACGTCCGGCCAGGCGTGGGTCGTGTTGGTGGTGTGGGCGGTGGCTACGCCGGTGGCCGCGGCCGCGACCTTCCGTTGGGAGTGACTGCTCGCAGGTAACGCTCGGCTGTGACGTGCCGGCTGAGGGTCTGGCGGCTCGCACGGCGCTGCCGCTTTCAGCCTCCGGGCTTGCCTGCTCGTAGCGCGGCTCGCACGCGGTCCCTGCGTAGTTCGGCGAATTGGTTGTAGGTGGTCGTGACTGCCCGGGGCAGCGATCGCTCGAACGCCTTGAGGTGGGCCTTCAGGGGATCCACCTCGTCCGGTGTCGTGGCCCAGAACTGGAAGTCCGACTCGTACGCGGTTATACGCTTCTCGTTCAAGTGCCACGTGGCGACGAGTATCCAAGGGTCGGGTGTGTCGAACAGCAGCGTGCTCGAGTAGACAGCCGCCACCCTGAACTTGCGCCGCCGGGCCAGGTCGGCCCAGTACTGCTTGGTCTCCCGGTTGTGCTCCCGGGTCTTCAACACCTCGGTGTCGCCGAGCCCGAACAGGTCGGTCACCGAGCCCTCGTGGAACAGGCTGATGTATCCGAGCTCGCCTGTGGCCACCGGCTGGTCCTTGTAGAACCGGCCGAGGAACTTCCCCGCCTGGTAGCGCTGACGGTAGGTGTTGTCGCTCGCGGTAGGAGTGTCGATCGCCAGTTGCCATTTCACCGGGGCCAGCAGGACCGCGAAGCACAGCACAGCCGGAGCGAATGAGCGAGCCTCGACCGGGACGGTCGCCGCGGCGATGCTCAGCGCGGTGAACAGGCCGAGCCCGATGAGGTACGCCTGGTAACGCTCGAACCAACCGACCTGGGCGAAGCCGACGTGCAAGGCCACGGTGACGACGAAGGCCACCGCGGGAAAGATCGCCCGTCGCCGACGTTCGCCGACGAGACCGCTGGCCGCCAGGGCCAGATATCCCAGAGCCAGCACGACCAGCGCGATCAGCAGCGTGTCGGTCGTCAACCGCTCGGCGTATCCACGTAAGCCTTTCTGACCACCGAGCCCCTGGCCGAGGATGGTCTTCGCCACAACCGAGTTCGGGAGGACCTCGCCGCCCATCGCAACGTTGAACGCGGCAAACGCTGCGAACGGTACGGCTGCCACCACCCCGACCACCACAGCGTCTCGGAAACGGTCAAGCCAACGAGCCGGTCCGGTCACCGCGAGAGGGCGCCATGCCCCGGCCAGGAGGGCCACGCCGAGTCCGACGGCGAGGAACAGGGACTCGAACCTGATGAGCACGGCGAGGCCGAGCAGTGCATAGGGAAGCCACGTCCGTGTGGGTCCCTCGCCAAGGGACCGACGGTGGAACATCCACACCACGGCCATGGCGATCGCCATGTGCAGCACGTGCTCCATCCCGGTCATGGCTAGCGACGGGAGGAACAGGAGCACGACTGACAATACGGCCACTGCGACGATGTCGAGCTTGCGTCGGGGGCCCGGAGCAACGATCTTCTGAGCGTTGCCGAGCACCCAGAGCGCAAGGAGGCCGGCGCCAATGTTGAGGACGAGGGGACCGAACACGGTCCCGCCCGGGAACAACGTCGTGATCGCCACCAACACGGTCCAGACGGGCGACGAGGATGCCGACTCGAAGTGTCCTGCCTGGACACCCCAGGTGAAGTGGTGGGCCAGGGTGCGGCCGACACTGATGTGGATCGCTCCGTCATCGAGGACGTAGGCGAACCGGCCATCGGTGGCGCGAAGGCTGTAAGACATCAGGGCGGCGAGAGCCAGCAGGAAGATGCCTCCCGCCCACCAGAAGAACGACTGGGAGGATGTCTGGCGGGTCGCGAGAGCGTCATGTGACCCGTCCGGAGCTCCGACCTGGTCGCTCTCCGGCTCGGCCTCAGCTGTTATCGCCACCCAGCAACCTTCCCAACCGACGCTGGCCTCCCGTGCGACGTTCTAGTCGCCCGACCTCGGCGGAGGGTCGACCGTCTGCGGCCTGGTGTTCTCAGCCGGCGCCGGGCCCAGTCGCTCGAACTCCTCGGCCACATTCTCCCACGTCAACACGTCGCGTTCGGTGACCCGTCTTCCAAGGCGCTCCGCTTCCTCGTGGCGGTTGGCCCAGCGGAAGAACAGCATCGTGATGAGGGTCCAGAGATAGGTCCCACCGGCCAGTTTCATGATCAGGCCGGCGGCCTGCTGATCCGACGTCACCGAGATGTGCCCCATGCGCTGGGGGATGTCGTAGGCCTTGTAGACGGCGCCGCTGGCGAACGTCAGCCAGGCTCCCGGCACCGTCGGGATGACCGACATCAGGAACAGGTAGACCATCTGCGACGGCAGGGACTGCCTCCACTCGGGAATCGGCCCGCAGACCGACATCCACATGGCAGTTGCGGTGAGGACCAAGAGCACGTGGAGGGTGAAGTGCAGAGCGGCATACTTCACCGAGTTGTTCACGACCGCCGGCCAGTGGACCAGCAGGATCATCGCGTTGTAGGCGACGCCAGCGACGACGGGCCGGCAGAACCGCTTGATCCACACCGAGGCCGAGCGCTCGCCGATCACCAACCGGGCAAGCCACTCAGGCGTGCCGAGCAGGATGAGTGGCGGGAGCACGAGCGTGAGCAGCAGGTGCTGGACCATGTGCACGAGGTACAGGTAGTTCTCGCCCACATCGTGCATCGGCCAGTCCGAGGCGAGCCAGAGCACCGCCACACCGGTGAAGAACCACCGCTTCTGGGAGCCGCTGATCGCCGGAGTGCCCTCCGGGACGACCTTTGGTCCGATCGTTCGTCCCGCCCACAGGTACAGCCCGGTGACCGAAGCGACGAGGACCCACACCTCGGGATGCGCATGCCAAGCCCAGAAGTTGGTAGCGATCACTGTCGCCCCCACCAAATAGCTGGCCGGCGATCGGACATCAGCCGTTGTTGAAGATGCGGAACGTGGACAGAGCTGCGATGTACACGCCGACGGCAAGGAACAAGCCGGCGTAGAACAGCCTCGTCAGCACCTTCGAATCCCACTTGAGGTGCATGAAGTGCAGGGCGACCAGACCGAACTTGAGCGCCATGATGATGAGGAGCGGGGCCACCAGCAGCATGCCCTTCAGGCCCTTGATGTAGGACAGTCCCACTTCGAGGGCGGTCATCACCGCGAGCAGCACGGCGACACGCACGTAGTGCGTGTCGGAGGGGTGTGCGTCCTCGTGGGCCAGCGGCGATGTGCCGGGTACGTCGGCGAGAGCGGTGTCGGAGCTCATTTCGTTCCTACTTCACGAGGTAGACGACTGTGAAGATCAAGATCCAGACGACATCGACGAAGTGCCAGTACAGGCCCACGATCTCGACGGCTTCGGCACGCTCCTGAGGGATCCTGCCTCGCAACGAGAGGACGAACGTCGACACCAGCATGATGATGCCGACCGTGACGTGCACGCCGTGGAAGCCGGTGAGGGTGAAGAACGCGGAGCTGGCTGCGCTGCTGGTGAAGCCCATCCCTTCCTTGACGAAAGCGGTGAACTCGTAGACCTGGCCGGAGACGAACACGGAGCCGAGCAGGGCGGTGGTGAGCAGCCAGGATCGCAGCCGTTTGTGGTCCCCCCGGGTGATGGCGGCCACCGCCAGGACCATCGTGAGTGAGCTCATCAGGAGGACGAACGAGCTGATCGACGTGAACGGGATGTCGTAGCGCTCGTGCGGGGAGAGCTGGCCGTTCGTGCGGGTCTTGTACAGCAGGTAGGTGGAGATCAGCCCGCCGAACAGGAGGCACTCCGACCCGAGGAACACCCACATCGCCAACTTCTCGTTGGAGATGCCGGTGCTCGTCGGCGGATGACCGGCCGGCGGCGGGACTCCGGGACGGGCGCCGGCGGTCGCCTCGGCGGGGGCGGCGATGTCAGTCAACGAGGGCAGCTTCCTCTTCGGCAGCTGGCTCGGCAGCGGCGGTCTCCCGGTCGTGCGGGCCCGCACCCGGTCCGTGGTCCGCTTCGTGGCCGGGGTCGGGTTCGGTCGACGGTTCCATGACCCAGCCGTACATGCCGCCCACGACGAACAGGCCGCCGATCACACAGATCCACAGGTTGTAGATCAGGCCGTA
>JBBSGQ010000067.1:0-11929 GCA_038253965.1 Acidimicrobiales bacterium
CTTGCCTGACATCCGGCTCGTGTACTGGGCAGGAGGAAATCCGTTCCACCACCATCAGGACCTCAATCGGTTGCGACGAGCGTTCACCCGTCCCGACACGGTCATCGTGCACGAGTCCTTCTGGACCGGTACCGCCCGTCATGCCGACATCGTGCTGCCCACCACGACGACCCTCGAGCGCGACGACGTCGGCGCCGGTCGCAACGACGGCTACGTCATCGCGATGCCCCGGGCGATCGATCCCGTCGGTGAGGCGCGCGATGACTACGAGGTCTTCGCTGATCTGGCCAAACAGCTCGAAGTGTGGGAGGAGTTCACCGAAGGTCGCACCGCTCGTGATTGGGTGGAGCTCATCTACGAACGATTCCGCCACCGCGTCGCAGCGCGCGATGTCGTCGTGCCCGGCTTCGACGAGTTCTGGGCCGCGGGGGAGGCTCGGCTACCCGAGGGCTCGGACGATCACACTCTCTTCGACAGGTTCCGCGCCGACCCGGAAGGTCAGAGCCTGCCGACTCCGAGCGGGCGCATCGAGCTCTTCTCCGACACAATCCACCAATTCGGCTACGACGACTGTCCAGGCCACCCGGTCTGGCTCGAGCCGGAGGAGTGGCTCGGCAGCGAGCGCGCCGGGCGGTTCCCGTTGCACGTCATCGCCAACCAACCGTCGTCACGTCTGCACGGGCAGCTCGACGCTGGCGCGCACAGCCAGGCGTCGAAGGTGGCGGGCCGAGAACCGATACGCATCCACCCCGACGACGCCGCGGCGCGCGACGTCACAGATGGCGACGTGGTGCGTGTGTTCAACGACCGTGGATCGTGCCTTGCTGGCGCGGTGCTGACCGGTGACGTACGGCCAGGGGTCGTCAACCTGTCGACCGGCGCATGGTACGACCCGGTCGATTCGACGCGGGCCGACTCACCCTGTGCGCATGGCAACCCGAACGTTCTTACCGCCGATCGAGGAACGTCCCGGCTCGCACAAGGCTCGACTGGCCAACACGTCCTCGTGCAGGTCGAGCGGGTCGACGGCGAGCCGCCGCCGGTGCGGGCCCACCGACCTCCTCTTTTTGCGCGCCGCGGCAGTGTCCGCTGACAGGAGGGAAGCGATGATCACCGATGAGTTCCGGCTCGACGGACAGGTAGCTGTCGTGACCGGAGCGGGCCGCGGCATCGGCGCCGCGACGGCACTTGCGTTGGCAGAGGTGGGAGCCGACGTCGTCATCTCGGCCCGCACACGATCCCAGCTCGACTACGTGGCTGAGCAGATTCTGGCGTTGGGTCGAAAGGTTCACGCGGTCTCCGCCAACCTGAGCGATCTCGACGCCGTCGCAGGTCTCGCGACCGCGGCCGAGAAGGCTTTCGGGCGTATCGACGTCGTCGTGAACAACGTCGGCGGGACCATCCCGAACGCCTTTTTGGACACCACACCGGAGTACATGGCAGATGCGTTCAGCTTCAACGTTCTCACCGCGCACGCGCTCACGCGCGCCTCAGTGCCGTTCATGCTGGCCGGCGGCGGAGGGGCAGTCGTAAACATCTCGTCTGTGATGGGTCGAACCGCTGGGCGCGGTTACCTGGCCTACGGCACTGCGAAGGCTGCACTCGCCCACTACAGCCGCCTGGCCGCCTGTGACCTCGCGCCCCGCATCCGGGTCAACGCCATTGCAGTCGGCTCGACCGCTACGTCGGCGCTCGAGTTCGTCACTTCGGACGAAGGGGCCAAGCAACAACTCGAAGAGGGCACGCTCGTGGGACGCATCGCTGATCCCCGTGAGATCGCGGCAGCTGTGGTCTACCTGGCGTCTCCCGCTGGGGCCTATGTCACGGGCAAGGTGCTCGAGGTCGATGGCGGCCTCGACCGCCCCAGCCTTGACCTTGGTCTGCCGGATTTGTGAACCACCGAGCCCCATCCGAATTTGGGTCGATCGACCGGCATATGTGCGGTGAGATGACCCAAATTCGATCCAAGGGATACCGTGCCGGCCGATGAGAGCCATCCTGTGCAAGGAGTTCGGTCCGCCCGAGTCGTTGGTCCTCGAGGAGATCGAGGATCCCCGCGCCGGTCTCGGTGATGTGGTCATCGACGTGCATGCCTGCGCGGTCAACTTCCCGGATGTGTTGATCATCCAGAACCTGTACCAGTTCAAGCCCGAGCTGCCGTTCTCACCTGGTGCGGAGGTGGCGGGTGTGGTGAGCGAGGTCGGCGAGGGAGTTTCCGGGTTGGAGATCGGTGATCGGGTGCTTGCGTCAACAGGTTGGGGCGGGCTCGCGGAGAAGGTGGCGGTCGCCGCCAAGTCGTGCATACCAGTGCCCGAGGGCATCGATCTCGTGCAGGCCTCGGCGTTTCTCTACGCCTATGGCACATCGCAGCACGCGCTGTCCGACCGGGCGCACTTGCAGCCGGGTGAACAGTTGTTGGTGTTGGGTGCCGCGGGAGGAGTCGGATTGGCAGCCGTCGAGCTTGGAGCGCTGACCGGCGCGACGGTGATCGCAGCAGCGTCCAGCGACGAGAAGCTTGCCTTGTGCCGTGAGTATGGTGCCGCACAAACGATCAACTACACCACCGAGGATCTCAAGCTTCGTGTGCGAGAGCTCACCGGCGGCCTCGGCGCAGACGTCATCTACGACCCGGTGGGTGGTCAATTCAGCGAGTCGGCACTGCGCTCGATCGCCTGGAAAGGCCGGTTCCTGGTGGTCGGCTTCGCAGCTGGCGACATCCCGAAGGTGCCGCTCAACCTTGCCTTGCTCAAAGGATGCCAGATCGTCGGGGTTTTCTGGGGTGCGTTCGTCGGCCGTGAGCCGGAGGCGCACCGGCGGAACGTGGCTGCCCTGACGCAGCTGTGGCAGGACGGCAAACTTCGCCCGCACGTCTCATCCACGTATCCACTCGAACGAAGCGCTCAAGCGATCCGTGAGCTCGCCGATCGCAAGGCGATGGGCAAGGTGGTCGTCACCCTCGTCTAGGCCCGTGCCGACCGTCTGAAACCTTGACACGAGATATTCGGATAAATATTGTCTGGTTATGCAACTCGGCGAGGGCGTGGAGTGGGCAACGCACTGCTGCACGGTCCTGGCCCTCATGCCTCCCGGGCGGGCGATGCCGGCCGCCCGTTTGGCGGAGTTCCACGGTGTGGCCCCGTCCTACCTGGCCAAGCATCTCCAGGCGCTGGCGCAGGCAGGGATCGTCGAGTCGACCGCCGGCCGCAACGGCGGATACCGGCTTGCGCGCGACGCGACCGACATCACGTTGCTGCAAGTGGTGCACGCCGTAGAGGGCGACCAGCCGGCGTTCCGCTGCAGCGAGATCCGGCGCAGGGGTCCGGCTGCCGCGCCAGCCAGGCATTACTCGGCTCGATGCGCGATAGCCGTGGCGATGGACCATGCCGAGGCGGCGTGGCGCGAGGAGCTGGCCAGTCAAACGATCGCCGACATCGTCGCCTCATTGGCGCAAACGGTGAGCGCGGTATCGGTGCGCAAGGCGGCGACCTGGTATCAGAAGGCGATGCGATGAGGGAGGAAGCATGAAGGTCTTTGTGACAGGAGCGACCGGCGCGGTCGGGAGGTTCGTCGTGCCGCGCCTGCTGGCCGAGAACCATGAGATCACCGCGCTGGCGAGAACCAATGAGAAGGCGACGGTCCTCACGGACGCAGGTGCCAGCGTGGCGCAGGTGTCCATGTTCGACCGGGTCGCACTGACATCAGCATTTGCCGGCCACGATGTGGTGGTCAACCTGGCCACGGCCATCCCACCGGCGAGTCGGGCTTGGCGAGCTTCGTCGTGGGCCGAGAACCGTCGCATCCGTACCGAGGGCTCCACCGCGGTGGTCGATGCTGCGCTCGCAGCGGGTGTGAGGCAGGTCGTCCAGGAGTCGATCACGTTCACCTATCCCGATCGGGGTGACCGTTGGATCGACGAGGACGTGCCCATCGAGCCGCCGCCGGGCACATACTCGACGGCAGTAGCCGAGGCGAACGCGCAGCGGTTCACCGACGCCGGACATGCCGGCCTCGTGCTCCGCTTCGGGGCGTTCTACGGGCCAGGGAGTGCACAGAGCGATCAGATCCTTGCTGCCGCCCGTCGACACGTCGGCCTCGTGATGGGCCGGCCCGGCGGCTACCTCTCGTCGATCCACCTCGATGACGCGGCGGCCGCGACCTGCGCAGCGCTCGGGGCGCCGCCAGGCGTCTACAACGTGGTCGACGACGAACCGCTCACCAGGCGCGACTTCGCCACGGCGGTCGGCGCGGCTTTGGGTCAGCGAACGTGGCTGTACGTGCCAGGACGAGCGGCGCTGCTCGGTGGCGATCGCACGGCGGCGCTGACCCGCTCCCAGCGGGTGGCGAACGGACGGTTCCGCATCGCCACCGACTGGGCGCCGCGCTACGCGAACGCCCGTGATGGCTGGGCGGCCACCGTTGCGAAGCAAGCCATGGAGTCAAGCAATGTTTGAGCGCGCTCCGCGCATCATCGTCGGCCTGCTCGCCATCAGCGGGCTGGGCATCGGGCTGTGGGCCGCGATCGATCCCCACGGCTTCTATGCCAACTTTCCCGGCGGTGGGCGCCACTGGGTATCGGCCGACGGCCCCTACAACGAGCACCTCGTTCGGGATTTCGGGTCGCTCAACCTCGGCCTTGCAGCAGTAGCGCTTGTCGCCTTCTGGAGACCAGTCCGCGAACTGCTCGTTGCCGTGGCGCTGGCGAACCTCGCCTTCGAAGGGCCACACCTCGCGTACCACCTGCGTCATCTCGACCTCTACGACACCCCGGACAAGATCGCCAACGTGGCGTCGCTCAGTGTCGCGCTGGTCCTGCCGGTCATCCTGCTCGTCGTGGCCCTCCGCAAGGAGGTCACGGGAGCTCGTCCGCTACGAGGGTGAGAAGACCCGCTCAAAGCCGCGCGGTGAGATCGCGGTGCCCTGGGTTCGGCGAACGATGCCGTCCTCATCAGATCGGTCAGTGACTTCGTCACCTGACCGCCGCTGCGGCCGAAGGACCGGTACTTCCATGGCCGAGTTGTCAGATCAGCTCCACAGCGCATCAAGTTCGACCTCGACTCTCAGCCGAGCGTCGACCCGCTCACCGATCGTCTCGGCGGTACCGACGTGGACGCGGTCGAAGTGATCGGCGACGCAGGTCGAAAGGAACCTCGACCGTTGGGCGAAGGTGTGGTCGTCGTCGCGCCCGCGCGGCCGATGGTGGAAACGCAACGGCACGTAGACGTGTAGCGCTCGTCGTGGACGGGTCACGGCGACATAGAACAGGCGGCGCTCCTCCTCGAGCCCCTCCTTCGTGGTGAGCGCCATGTCGGAAGGAAAGTTGCCGTCGGCTGCGTTGAGGACGTGGACGACATCCCACTCGAGACCCTTGGCCGAGTGCACAGTGGAGATGACGAGCCAGTCCTCGTCGATCAGCGGCGGGCCGGCGAGGTCGCCTGTGGAGCTCGGCGGTTCGAGGGTGAGCTCAGCTGCGGCGTCAGAGAGCTGGGTGGCGCCGTGGGCTCCTTCGACGAGCGCGTCGAGATCGGCGCAACGCACCTCGGGATGTTCATAGGCGTGCGCGATGAGCGGGAGGAGCGCGTCCCGCAAACGCCCGGCATGCGAGCCGATCGCCTCGCCGGGCTCCCGACGCAACGCGACGAAGAGGCACTCGGCCAGTTCGCGGGTGCAGGCCGGCAGTTCCTCGGCGGCCAATGGCCACCGCAACAGGACATCGGCCGCTGTGCCCGACTCTGCGAGCCCCAACGCGGTGATCGCCCGGCGAGCGGTGACCGGGCCGACCCCGTCGAGCAACTGGAGCAGACGGAACCAGGCGAGCTCGTCGCGTGGGTTGTCGGCGAGCCGGAACAGGCAGAGCAGGTCCTTCACGTGGGCGGCCTCGAGAAAGCGGAGCCCGCCGTACTTCACGTAGGGGATGCGACGTCGAGACAGCTCGAGCTCCAGCAGGTCACTGTGGTGCGCGGCGCGGACGAGAACTGCTTGTCGTCGGAGCGAAACGCCGTTCTCCCGGTGGGCGAGCACGCGTTCGCACACGGCAGCGACCTGAGAGTCCTCGTCGCTGCAGCTGACCAGTTCAGGTCGTTCGCCGGATCGCTCCGATGACCGGAGCCGGGCCACGAAGCCCGCTGGAGCCTCGGAGCTCACCGCGTTGGCCACGTCGAGGATCGGTTGGCTCGAACGGTAGTTCTGTTCCAACACGATCGTGACGGCGGTGGGAAAGACTGCCTCGATGTCGAGCAGGTGACGGGGACTGGCACCTCGAAACCCATACACCGCCTGAGAGTCGTCACCCACGACCGTCAACCGTTGGTCCGCGTGTCGAAGCGATCTCAAGACGTCGACCTGGAGCGCGTTGACGTCTTGGTACTCGTCGACGCAGATGTGGTCGATCTCACCAGCCAGTCTTTGACCGAGGTGCGGGTCCGACGCCACAGCTCGCCAGTAGAGGAGCAGGTCATCGAAGTCGAGCAGGCCGAGCGCCCGTTTCCGGGCCACATATCCTCGGCAGATCTCGGCGATGGGCTCGACCTGATCGGTGCACCATGGCGCCACCTCGCCGATCGCGCCGCGTGAACGTGAGCAGCAACACCCGATCTGCCGGTGTACCGGTGGCCACGAGCCAGGCGACCCGGGATGTCAGGGTGGTGGTCTTGCCGGTGCCCGGTCCGGCCAAGATCCTCAGGGGGCCGCCATCGAACGTAGCTGCAGCGCGCTGTTCGTCGTTGAGACACTCGAGCCGTTGAGAGAACACCTGTTCGACAATAGCGGGATCAGGACGGCGCCTCGAGGACGAACCCGTCGAACGCCCGACGGACCGCGAAACCGAGCGACTCGTAGATCTCTATGGCCGCGACGTTCGAGTCGAGCGCATGCAGGATCGGCATGTCGCCACCGGCCTGGATGTCAGCGACGAGGGTCCGGACCAGCCGTGAGGCCACGCCCTGGGCCCGATGGCCGGTATCCGTGCACACCGCGCTGATCTCGACGTAGCCGGGAAGGCGGAGCCGTTGGCCGGCCATGGCGATCAGCTGTCCGCTTCGTCGCACGCCGATGTAACGGCCGAGCTCGATGGTCCGCTCCCCGAACGGGCCGGGTCCGGTGCGTGCGACGAGGGCCAGCATGTCCGCGACGTCGTGTGGCCCGAGGTCCTGGGCCTCGACATCGTCGATCGGCGCCTGCGGAACCTCGTCGATCATCTGCACCCCGCCGAAGCGGAGCTTGAGCTCCCAACCGGCGGGGATCTCGACATCGGCTCGGAACAGCACAGCGATCCCACCGGGACCGACCAGGTCCGCGAGCTCCGTCCAGTCGGTCGACGACGGCTCGTCAGGCAGCGCTGCGAACGGAGCGATCTCTGGATGGAACCGCTTCGCCGCTCGGCCCCCCTGCGAGTGCTTGCGCTGCGGCCCGTGCAGCGCATGCCAGACCGCGTTGTCGAGCGGGTGAGGACTGGCCGGTGGCGGGCTCGGGGACATGCCTTGTCAAACCTTCTCGGTTCATCTGCGGGGAAGACGTCAAGGTAACTGACCTGGGTTGGGTACCTTCGCTGTCGTGACGTTGATCACCATGACGCGCAGGCTGGCAGCCGTCGCACGTTGGGGAGCGCTGATGGGACTTCAGGAAGTGCGCATTCGACCTCTCGCACCGAGTCATCTCGAATCGATCATCGGCCCGGACAGGACCGAGAGGTTCGAGGCCGTAGCCGACGCTGTGAGCAAACTCCTCGCCGATCGCATGGTGCTGAACGTGAACTCGACAGCAACCGGCGGTGGGGTGGCCGAGATGCTCCAGACGCTCCTGGCCAGCGTTTGCGGGTTCGGCATCGACGCCCGATGGCTGGTGATCGAAGGGAGCTCCGGTTTCTTCGCCATCACCAAACGGATCCACAACCACCTGTACGGCATGCCTGGCGACGGCGGGCCCCTCGGCCGGGCAGAGCACGAAGCCTACGAGGCGACGCTCTCTGCCAACGCGAGGCAACTGGTCGCTCTCGTGCGACCCGGCGACATCGTCCTGCTGCACGACCCGCAGACCGCCGGCCTCGCCCGGTCGCTTCGTGGGGCCGGGGCCCACGTGGTGTGGCGGTGCCATGTCGGACTGGACACCCAGAACGACCGCTCCCGACTGGCGTGGGATTTTCTCCGTCCATACATCGAGGATCTTCCAGCATTCGTGTTCTCTTGCGAGCAGTTCGCCCCACCGTGGCTACCGCACGAGAGCCTGTTCGTCATCCCGCCGTCGATCGATCCGTTCTCGGCCAAGAACGAGCCGATGAGCATCCCCGACGCGGTGCGCGTGCTGCAGCGCGTGGGTCTGCTCAGCGGTGACGCCGACCAGTCTCCTGGAGCGTTCTCCCGTCGCGATGGGCCGGCGGGACACGTAACGCACCGAGTGGAGCTGTTCGACACCGGACCACCTCCACCACCTGACGTGCCTGTGGTCCTGCAGGCGTCGCGCTGGGATGTGCTGAAGGACATGGGTGGCGTGATGTCTGGTTTCGCCGAGCATCTGACCGACATGGGAAGCGCTCACCTCGTGCTTGCCGGGCCCAGTGTCGAAGGTGTCGCCGACGACCCCGAAGCCGCGGAGGTGCTCGCCGGTTGCCTCGCCGCATGGCGAGATCTGCCCAGGGCCGCCCAGCACCGGATCCACCTGGCATGCCTGCCGATGATCGACGTCGAGGAGAACGCAGCGATCCTCAACGCCTTGCAGCGCCACGCAAAAGTCGTGGTGCAGAAGAGCCTCGCCGAAGGGTTCGGCCTCACCGTCGCGGAAGCGATGTGGAAGGGGCGACCGGTCGTGGGCAGTGCCGTCGGAGGCATCGTCGACCAGATCGTCGACGGTGAGACCGGTTCGCTGCTCGACGATCCTTCGGACCTGGCGACGTTCGCACACCTGGTCGCCCGGCTCATCGCAGATCCCGCCGAAGCCGAGCGCATGGGGCGCAACGGCCAGCGCCGGGTGAGCGAGCGGTTCCTGGGTGATCGTCACCTGCAACATTGGGCGCAGCTCGTCGCCCGACAGATCCACTGACGGTCGCCGACCCCGTGTGGTGGCTGCTAGGAGACGAGCCGATAGGCGAGGCGACCGGCCGGCTATGCCGATCCATCGACCGACGGTATCGATCAATCGGTGTTGGCCCAAGCGGCTGCGAGTAGCTGCAGGTGGTTGAGCCGGATCTCGAGACTGTGAGCCACAGCACTCACCATGATCTCGTCGGCCGCGGTGTCCGCCACGAGTGTGTCCAGTTGCTCGACCGCGGTGGCTGCAGCGCCCACGATCCGCCTGGACGGCATCGCCAGGGCTGCGTCCAGGTTCGGATGAACTGCGGAGGCTTCGGGCGAGTGCAACTGTTCGAAGCGTCCCGTGCGGATGCCATGAACCATCAGACGACCCGGTGCCGCCTGCCACTCGGCTTCCTCATCGGTCGTAGCGACGAGCACATTGGCGGTGACGATGACGTGTGGTTGTTCGAGCACCGGTGACGCACGGAACGACTGCCGATAGAGGTTGAGTGCCTGAAGGGTGCCCCCCGTGTCGAAGTGGTGCGCGAAGGCGAACGGCAGCCCGAGGATCCCGGCGAGCTGCGCGCTGTAACCACTCGAGCCGAGCAGGATGACCTGTGGCGAGGAGGTTGCTGCCGGTGTCGCCGCGAAGCGCTCCCAGAGGCCACCCTCGCCTCGGATGTCGCCCAGCAGACCCATGAGGTCGAGCAGGTCGCGCGGGAAGTCCTCTGCGCCCAAGGCGGCCGGTGACCGCCGCAGGGCGGCCGCGGTCCATTGGTCGGCGCCCGGGGCCCGGCCGAGCCCGAGGTCGATGCGGCCGGGGTGCAAAGCTTCCAGCGCAGCGATCTGCTCGGCTACGACCAGCGCTGGATGGTTGGGGAGCATGATCCCGCCCGAACCGACGCGGATCCGATCGGTTCGCGCCGCCAGGTGGGCCATCAGCACAGGAGGGGAGGTGCTTGCCACTGACGGCATGTTGTGGTGCTCGGCGACCCAGAACCGGTGGTAGCCGAGAGCGTCCGCCTCTTGCGCGACTGCTGTCGCATCGCCGAGCGCTTGGGCGCTACTGCCACCTGCTACCACGATGGCCAGGTCGAGCACCGACAGCGGGGGACGATCGGGCGGTTTCGAGGTCACCCAGAGCACAACGTCGAGACCACGGGATCGCTTCCCGCGTGTTTGCGCTCGGACGCCGGCTTCGAAGGCTGGTTTCAGATTCCCAGGCCGAGCCGGATGATCCTGTCCTTGATGGCGGTCGGCGTGAGCGTCTGGGTGAGGAGCATGGCCTGGGCATCGAGGCCGACGAGATAACGGCTGCGAGGGATCCGGCTCGTGAGAGCGCCGCCGATCACTCGGGCGCACGCCTGCGGGTTGCCCATGATGCCTTCGAGTAGCTTCTGACCCTGGAGTGACCGGCGGTAGGCACCGACATAGCGCGAACCGGCGGCTTCCCGTTGGTTGATGCTTCGCTCGAACTCCTCCCAGATGCCGGTCTTGAAGCCGCCCGGTTCGACCAGGACGACCTTCACCCCGTCGCCGGCAACCTCCATCCGCAGCGCGTCGGACATGGCCTCGAGCGCGTGCTTGGCACCGGCGTAGTGGCCGGCGAACGGTGCGGTGGTGCGCCCGGCGATGGAAGAGATGTTGATGATGCGACCTTCGCCCGCAGAGCGCATGGCAGGCATCCCCAGTCGGGCAAGGCGCATCGGCGCGTGGACCATCGTCTCGAACAGCGCGTGGGCTTCTTCATCCTCGACGTCTTCGATCGCACCAGTGACCGCATAGCCGGCGTTGTTCACGAGCCCGAAGAGCTCGAGACCGGCCATGACCTCCTCGCACTGCGCCGCATCCGAGACATCGAGCAAGACGGTCTCGACGTCGACACCCGCCTCCTCGGCGGCCTGGTGCACCGACTTGGCCTTCACCGGCGAGCGCACGGAGCCGATCGAGCGAAAACCTCGTCGAGCAACCTCGATCACCGTGGCCAGGCCGATGCCCGAGTTGGCACCGGTTGTCAGGACTGCGCGTTCTTCCATCGATGTCAACCTCCCAGTCGGGAGCATTCTCTACCCTCTTCCCGCCGGTTTGGGTCGCTTGGGTACCGTTTCACCACCTGAATGACCAAATCCGTGGAGAGGGGGACCGTGGACTTCGATATCCCGTTGCCGATCCAGGCGACGCTCGACGCGCTCGACGCGTTCATCGAGCGCGAGATCAAGCCGCTGGAGGCCCAGGACGACAACTGCCGGTTCTTCGATCACCGCCGTGAATACGCTCGCACCGACTTCGAGGCAGACGGCATCCCGCGCCGTGACTGGGAGGATCTCCTCGCCGAGATGCGCCGCCGGGCCGACGCCGCAGGGTGGCTGCGCTGGGCACTTCCGGCCGAGCACGGTGGTCACGACGCCACCAACTTGGAGATGGCGATCATCCGTGAACACCTGGCAGCCAAAGGTCTCGGACTGCACAACGACTTGCAGAACGAGAGCTCGATAGTCGGCAACTTCCCGACCGTCCTCATGATGCGGGACTTCGGCACCGACGACCAGCGCGCCGAGTGGATGCCCGGGTTCCTCGACGGCAGCCGCAGACTTGCGTTCGGTCTGACCGAACCGGATCACGGCTCCGACGCCACCTATCTCGAGACCAGCGCAGCACGCGACGGCGACGAATGGGTGCTGAACGGACACAAGCGCTTCAACTCCGGACTGCACCGCGCCACCCACGACATCGTGTTCGCCCGCACTTCGGGAGAACCCGGCGCGCCGGTGGGCATCACTGCGTTCCTCGTGCCGACCGATGCGTCCGGGTTCTCCATCGACTTCTACTGGTGGACCTTCAACATGCCGACCGACCACGCCGAGGTGACGCTGAGCGACGTGCGCGTGCCCGGTACGGCGGTGTTCGGAAGGATCGACCACGGACTC
>JBBSGQ010000068.1:0-11767 GCA_038253965.1 Acidimicrobiales bacterium
GCAACATCCCGGCATACACGAGGCACACGCGCACCGCCTGCGAGGTGGCCAAGCGGTTGCGCTCGGTCTCGGCGAAGAACCGCAGCATTGCACTGCGCGACGTGCCAGAGGCCAAGCGCTGCATCCAGTAGTCGTGGCGGGTGCTGTCCGGAACAGTTCCGAGCAGGTCCTTGTAGAGCTGAGTGACGTAGTGGCTGTCGTCGAGCGAGCCGTACCCGTAACGGAACTCAGACGACGCGGCGAACACGTCGGCGACCGAGTCGAGGGAGGAGCCGCCGCGGAGGCGACCGGTCCAGTAGGCGAGACCGGAGGTATCGGGGACTCGTCTGAAGAACGCCAAGTACGTGCGGACCAGTGGCGCGACGACGTCGTCGCTGCCCGGCTGTTGGAGGATCCATTCGACGAGGTCGGCCGGAGACTTGCCACCGCTGTCGAGCTGGGCGCTCCACAAGGTCAACTCGCTGCTCGTTGCACGGCGGTCGAGGAAGTCGACATATTGCTGGCCGACGAACCCCGCGGCGGTGGACCAGGGGGCGAACGTGCCGGTCGGGACGACCGAAACCCCGTCATGGGAGGCCGCATCGAGGCTGTACTTCGCGTTGATCGCCTGACCGTGATACCAGGCATCAGCCGGCTTGCGAATCTCGAAATGACAGTGCGGGACGGTGGTCTCGGCATTTCCGCTGTCACCCATGTAGGCGATGAATTGACCCTTTTGGACCCGGGTGCCTAGGTCGATCCCCGGAGCGAACGCCCACTGCCGCAGGTTGCGCCCGTCGTCGGTGCCAGGGGTGTCATTGTTGATGTGCACGTAGCCGTAGTTCCAGCCATCGACGTCCTGCAAGTACAGGTAGTTGCCAAGGGCGTCGTACTTGAAGCCCACCACAGTGCCGTCGACGCAGGCCACCAACTTCTGCAGTTTGTGTCCAATCAGATCCTGGCCCTCGTGACGACGGCTGCAACCGTCGCGACACGCTCCATAGGTGTCGGTCCAACTCACCGTTCCGTCGACCGGGAACTCGATCCGACGCACGATACGACTGGTCATGTCCGGTTCGGGAAAGCCGAATGCGCGAGGCGCAGCTGTCGCCGTTTTGAGGAATCGGGGCAACAACGGAGCGGCACTCAGGACAAGACCACCAGCTATGACCCTCCGTCGGGAAAGCATGGGGAAGTGCGAAGGCCAAGCCATGGGTCGAATCGCTCCGGGTGTGATGCGCCTGAGCGGCACATGCATGGATTTCTTCGTGTCCCCGTTCCGATCGGCACGCGCGGGGACAAACTGCAGCTTTCTCGTCCGAGTGAGGATACCGGCAGCAAGAAGGGCCAGACCTCACCCAGCGGTGATCGGCCGGCTCTGCGCCGTGTTCCGTGCCCAGTAGCCTGCCTGCATGTGCACCTCCCGTGTGACCCGAGGGCGGCGCGCGCCTGGCGGATCGGCCACACCCGTCGACAGCGGTCACCGATGATCGCGGCCGGGTCCGCCGGCCGCCTCATGATCGAACCCACGATCCAGGCGCAACGGCGCCGGACGTTCGCCATCATCTCGCATCCTGACGCCGGCAAGACGACCCTCACCGAGAAGTTCTTGCTCTACGGGGGAGCCCTCACCGCCGGAGCGGGAGCGGTCAAGTCTCACGGCGACCGACGCTCCGCTACGTCGGACTGGATGGAGCTGGAAAAGCAGCGCGGCATCTCGATCACGTCCACCGTGCTGCAGTTCCCCTACCGCGACACTGTGGTCAACCTGCTCGACACTCCAGGTCATCGAGACTTCTCCGAGGACACCTACCGGGTCCTCGCTGCCGCCGATGCCGCAGTCATGGTTCTCGACGCGGCCAAGGGGATCGAGCCCCAGACGCTCAAGCTCTTCGAGGTCTGTCGCGCACGCGGTCTGCCGCTGCTCACCTTCATCAACAAGTGGGACCGTCCCGGTCTCGATCCCCTCGAGTTGCTCGACCAGATCGAGGACCAGATCGGTGTCACTCCGACACCGGTCACGTGGCCTGTGGGCATCGCCGGCGACTTCCGGGGGGTCGTCAACCGCAGGACCGGCGAGTTCGTCAGGTACACCCGCGTGGCGCGAGGCGCATCGATCGCGCCGGAGGAGGTGGTGGCTGCGGAGCAGGCAGACGCTGACGAAGGTGCGGCGTGGAACGCCGCGGTCGACGAGCTGGACCTTCTGGCCGGGGTTTCCGCCGACCATGACCCCGAGATGTTCCTCGAAGGCGAATACTCGCCCACGTTCTTCGGCTCGGCGGCAACGAACTTCGGTGTGCGGTTGTTGCTGGACGCGTTGATCGATCTCGCTCCCGCACCGCAGGCACGAGACGACGAGTCAGGCAAGCCGAGATCTCTCGACGCTCCGTTCTCCGGGTTCGTGTTCAAGGTCCAAGCCAACATGGACCGTTCGCATCGAGACCGCATCGCGTTCCTGCGGGTGTGCTCTGGCAGGTTCGAACGCGGGATGGTCGTCATCCACGAGCCGAGTGGAAGACCGTTCGCCACCAAGTACGCGCACCAGGTGTTCGGCCAAGAACGGGAGACGATCGAGGAGGCGTTCCCCGGTGACGTCGTCGGACTGGTCAACGCCACCGACGTCCGCGTCGGAGACACGCTGTTCGCACATGAGCACGTGGCGTTCCCGCGCATCCCCAGCTTCGCGCCCGAGCATTTTGTGGTTGCACGGGTTCGAGACACGGGACGGTTCAAGCAGTTCCGCCGCGGCATCGCCCAGCTCGACGAGGAAGGTGTGGTGCAGGTGTTGCGTCAGCCCCACCAGGGGGACCAGGCCCCGATCCTTGCGGCGGTCGGACCCATGCAGTTCGAGGTTGCCGTGCACCGTCTGGAAAACGAGTTCGGTGCACCAGTAGAGCTGAGCCCGACGGCTTATCACGTCGCCCGTCGAACCGATGACCCGAGCGCTGAAGCCTTGCGAGCGATGCGTGGCGTCTCAGTCCTCTCCCGGGCCGATGGGACGCTCCTCGCGCTCTTCGAGAGCGGCTACTGGCTCGATCGGCTCTTGGTTGAACAACCCGAGCTGACGCTCGAGCCGTTGAGCCCTCGGTTCATCACCTGAGGCGTGTGGCAGTGGTCACCGACAACGGGTGCCGTCACGCGGAGGCCGAACATTGATCAGGTACGCCTCGACAGCGCTGTCGATGCACTCCTTGCCCTCGCCGAACACGGTGTGACCTTCGCCGACATTCGTGAGCAGTACACCTTCGGGCAGTAGTTTGGACACGGCGACCCCTGACTCGTAGGGCGTCGCGGGGTCGCCGGTGGTGCTGATGACCAGGATCGGCGGCGAACCGGGCGCGGTGAGCCTTGGCAGCGGCTGGGGTCTCGCCGGCCAGAGCGCACAGCGGACGTAGTCGTTGACGAGGGCTTCGCCGAGTCGGGCATCCCGCCTGCCAACCGCCTTGCCGGCGGAGAGGACCGCTTCGGGGTCGCGAGGCCAGGCACTGTCGAGGCAGTTCACGGCGAAGTAGATCTCGAACACGTTCGAGTAGCTCCCGTTCGGCCGGCGCTGCAGGTATTCGTTGGCGAGGTCGACCAGGCCGCTGCCGTCGCCACCGGCGGCATCGGCGAGGGCCGAACCGAGTTCGTACCACGACGCCCTGGAGTACAGCGCCTGGTCGATGGCCAGCTGGACGAGTCCCGGTGTTGCCGCACGGTCCGCGTCAGGCGCAGGGATCGGCCGTCTCTCAGCCGACGCGATCACCCGATCGACCACTTTGCCCGGCGAGCTCTTGAGCCGGCACGATGCGCGGGATGCGCAGTCCTCGAGGAACGCGTCGAGCGCACGTTCGAAGCCGTCGGCCTGTGCGACGGCCGCCTGGATGCCGGTGAGCCCGGGGTCGACCACACCGTCGAGCACCATCGCCCGGATGTGGGTCGGGAAGAGGCGCGCGTACTGTTCGCCGATCGAGGTCCCATAGGAGTAACCGACATAGGTGAGCTTGTCGTCGCCGAGCGCCTTGCGAACCTCTTCCATGTCGCGAGCGACGTTCGGCGTGCCGAGGTGGGGTAGGACGGGGCCGTACTTCCGGCGGCACTCGTCGACGAAGGACCGGCTCACCGACAGGTAGTGCGAGCGCTCGGTGTCACCGTCGATCGTCGGATCGGCGTCGTACATCTCCTGCACGTGGCTGTGACAGTGAAGCGGGCTGCTGCGTCCAACACCGCGCGGATCGAATCCGACGATGTCGAACCGTTTGGTCAACTCGTTCGGCAGCGGGTCGCGCTCCACCAGGTCGATGGCCGATCCTCCTGGGCCACCGGGGTTCACGAGCAGCGAGCCGATGCGTTGGCCGGGGTTGGTCGCCCGGTGCCGGGCGATGGACAGGGACAACTTGGTGCCGTCGGGCTTCGCATAGTCGAGCGGCACGCGCAGCCTGGCGCACTCGTAGCCGCCATCACAGTCTGACCAGGCAAGCGTGCCGTGTCGATCGTGTGTCCCGGCGGCGCCCCGGTTGCCCGCTGGGCGGCTCGGGAGCTGTCGGGCACCGCTGGCTGAACAACCTTGCCCGGCCACGGCTATCACGAGGATCGACGCGACGAGAACCCGTGCTCGGCGGCGGTCGGGTTGCAGCGGGGGAGGCAAGAGGCTCAGCACACCGCTCGGATCCGGCTCACGACAACGGCTGGTCGAGCTGGTCCAAGCGCTTCGTGACGCCCTCGAGCGCAGACGTGACCTGCTCGACTGCGGTACGGAGGTCGTCGGCGGTGACGACGTCGGCCAAAGCAAGGCGAACAGAGGTGAGCTCCCTGGCGAGGAACTCGGTGTCGGCCTGCGTACGGGCGGATTCCGCCCGGTCCCGTTCGGCCTCCGCCCGATCCCTGTCGTCTTGGCGATTCTGCGCCAACAGGATGAGGGGAGCTGCGTACGCCGCCTGGGTGGAGAACGCGAGGTTGAGCAGAATGAACGGGTACTTGTCCCAGCGAAGGCTGACCGCTACGACGTTGAGGGTGATCCACACCACAACGAGGACTGTTTGAATCGCAAGGAACCGCCCGGTGCCAAGGAACCGGGCGATGCCCTCTGAGAATCGGCCGAAGGCATCGGGGTCGTAGTGAACGCCGATGCCGAGACCGCGTCGGGGTCGGTTGAGGTCTTCGCGATGTCGGATCATCGCCGCGCCCTACGCCTCCAGCCCTCGGGCAGGACATGGTCGAGCACGTCATCGACGGTGACCGCACCGACCATCCGCCTGGCCCGATCACAGACCGGTACCGCGAGCAGGTCGTATCCGGCGAGCCGTTCAGCCACGTCGCGCAGCGGCAGATCCTCACCGACCGGTTCGGGATCATCGGCGTCGATGCAGTGCTCGAGCAACGTGCCGGGGGCCTCTCGCAGGAGTCGCTGAAAGCCGACGGCGCCGAGGAACGTCCCGGTCGGGGTCGAGGTCGGGGGGCGGACGACGAAGACCTGTGCTGCCAGTTCAGCCGGTACCTCCGCATTCCGAGCCACCGCCAACGCCTCGGCGACGGTGGCCGTGGCCGGCAGGACCAGCGGCTCAGGTGTCATGAGGCCGCCCGCGGTGTTCTCGTCATAGGCCAGCAGCCGGCGCAGTGGTGTGGAGTCCTCAGGCATCATGGCCGCAAGGAGGGCGGCGCGTTCGCCCTCAGGTAGGTCGCCCAGAAGATCGGCCGCGTCGTCAGGCTCCATCTCTTCGATCACATGGGCCGCATGGTCCACATCCAAGCTTCCGATGATGCGGATCGCTTCGTCCTCCGGCAGTTCCTCGAGGAGGTCGGCGAGCCGGTCGTCCTCCAGCAGACCGGCAAGCTCTTGGCGGCGCGCCGGGGACAGCGTCTGCAGCCGGGATGCAACGTCGGTCGGGTGCATCTCCCGCAGCTCAGCCACCATCGCGAACTCCGGGCGCGTGACGAACGAGGACGCCACTGACTCCCATGGAACTACATGAGGAGAGCGGCGCCGGCGCAACGGTCCCCGCCTCCCGAGAGCAACCGACACCACTGACCAGGATCCGTCCGCCCTCGAGGACTCGATCGCAAGGTCAGTCAGGAACTCGTCGCCGATGCGCTTGTTGAAGAGATCTGCCACCGCTAGCTGCTCGCCCGACCGCTGCCGGAATGGGTGGAGGTCGATCGTGCCGGATCGGAGGCGCACGCCCGTCGGTTCGAACTCTGCCACGCGAGCGGCGTTCACGAAGATCCTCCGGCGTTGCATGGCCGCGATGAATCCAAGTACACGTGGCGGCTCGGCGCCGGAGAGCACGATCACCACGTCCTGCATTCGACCGATGGCCTCTCCTTCTGCGTCGAGCAGCGGCAGGCGCACCAGGCGAGAGACGAAGGCGGGCGGCGAGGACACAGCCAGTAACGCTATCTTCCGCCGCTTTAGCTCGATGGCCTCAGACTTCGTCTCGACGAGCGCGCGATGAACCATCTCCGAGCGAGGACAACGGTCACTGATACAGGAATCGTGCTCCCTCGGCGAGACTGCGGGCGAGGAGTCCGCCGATTCCCGCAGCTGGGATCGGACGAGAGAAGTAGTAGCCTTGGCCGAGGTCGGCGCCGAGCGATTGCAGGATGGTGACCTGCTCCGGGCGCTCGATACCCTCCGCCACCGTGTGGACACCGAGCCGCTGGGCCAGCTCGATCATCGACTGCACCACCACCAGATCGCCGGCCTGCTCGCCGAGTCCGCTCACGAAGCTGCGATCGATCTTGATGATGTCGATGGGGAACCGTTGGATGTACTGCAGCGACGAGTAGCCCGTCCCGAAGTCGTCGACCGCCAATGAGACGCCGATGTCACGCAGGTCGGCCAGGCGCTTCCTGGTCAACTCCGTGTCGAGCATGAGCATGGTTTCCGTGATCTCGAGTGTGATGGTGGACGGATCGAGGCCGAACCGGCTGATCGTTGCCGCGACCCTCTCGGCGATGCCTTCGACCTGGAGCTGACGGACCGAGAGGTTCACGCTCATCGTGAGGATGGCGTTCGTCGGTAGGCCGAGTTGCAGGATTTGCAGCTGCTGGCAGGCCTCCTCCAGAACCCACTGGCCGAGCGGCACTATCAGACCTGTGTCTTCGGCGAGTGGGATGAACGCATCGGGCGGCAACATCCCCTTGACCGGGTGATCCCAGCGGACGAGGGCTTCGACGCCGGTGATGCGCCCGGTCTCGAGCGACACGATCGGCTGGTAGAGCAGGCGAAGCTGGTCATTTTCGATGCCTCTGGCGAGATCGGCCTTCAGCTCGAGCCGCTCGAACACGCTGGCATGCATCCGTTCCTCGAAGACCTCGAAGCGGGCCTTGCCCCGTTCCTTCGCGAGGTACATGGCCATGTCGGCGTTGCGCAGCAGCACCTCCGCGTCTGAGGCGCGATCCGAGTCGATGGCGATCCCGACGCTTGCCGAGATCCCGATGTCGCGGCCCTGGATCGTGAACGGAGCCTGGAGCGTCAGCAGCACGCGCTCTGCGACCTTCACGATCTCCGGCTCGCCCCAGGGAGCGACGACCAGCACCGCGAACTCGTCGCCGCCGAGACGGGCGGCAACGTCGGCTGGGTGCAGGCACGTCAGCAGGCGCTCGGCGACGACGACGAGCAGTTCGTCGCCGACGGCGTGGCCCAGGCTGTCGTTCACCGTCTTGAAGTCGTCGATGTCGATGAAGAGTGTGCCGATGAGGTGGCGCTCGTCGGCTGTGCGGAGTGCCTCGGTCACCCGGTCGGTGAACATGGCGCGGTTGGCGAGCCCGGTTAGTGCATCGTGCCTGGCCTGGTGGCGCAGATCGTGCTCGAGGGCTTTTCGCACCGTGACATCGCGAGCGTTGAGCACGATGCCCCCCACCGCAGGTTCGTGCCGAAGATCGGTGATGGTGATGTCGACGGTGTGCCACTCGCCTTGGCTCCCGCGCAGCTGCACCTCCATGCTGGGTGACGACACCGGCTCGGCCGGAAGGTCGTGGTCTACGAAGGCTGCGTGGGTCTGGCGAAGTCGGACGACCTCTTCAAGAGGCAGCAGATCGATCGCTCGGGTGCCCACGAGCTCCTCAGGAGAGTGGCCCAGCACGTTTGTGATAGCGGGGCTGACGAAGGAGAACAGCCCGTCGAGATCGACGACAGCAACGATGTCGCTCGAGTTCTGAACGAGTGCTCGGAATCGCGCCTCACTCGTAGCCAGCAGCTTTTCGGTTGCCTTGCGGTCGGTGATCTCACGGGCGTTGACTACGAGGCCGCCGATCTCAGCATCGTCGCTCAGGTCGCGCGTTCCCACCTCGAACCAACGGAATGTGCCGTCCGCATGGCGCAGGCGCAGCTCCAGAGGCGTGCTGTCGCGGTGCTGGGGCGTCGTCACCCACAGCATCGCGTCGGCGAGGGCGCGATCCGCAGGGTGGATCCATCGGCCCGGGTGGCTGCCGAGCATGGTCATCTCGGGAAACCCGAGCAGTCGGTGCGCGGCAGGGCTCACGAACGTGATCTTCTGCTCATCGGACACGACCAGCACGATGTCCGATGAGTTCTCGACGAGCGCACGGAAGCGGCGTTCGGTCTTCCGACGGAGGAGGTTCTCGGTGAGGGTCGCACTTTCGAGTGCGAGGGACACGGTTGAGGCAAGAGACTCGATGTTGCGTTGCGCCTGGCGTGGCAGAGGTCGAGCGGTGGTGATGATGATCGCCCCACTCAGTTCGTCCCGAGACATCAGCGGGGCGACCAGGAGTGCGTGCGGCTGCGCGTCACTGCCCGAGCCGAGATCGATGGCCAAGGCGTCAATCAGAGCGACAGGTGTGCGCCGCCCGAGTGCCGCGGCCATGTCGTCGGGCAGGGAGTCCAGCTGAGTCGCAGTGCCTATTGCGTCCTCGGCGAGATGGCCGACGGCGTCCACCACTTGCAGTCGCCGATCAACGACCAGGGCCATGCTGACCCGTAGTTCGTGGGCTCCCTCGGCGAGACGGTTGACCGCGTGGAGGGTGTTGCGATTCATCATGTGGCGCCCAGTGGACGTCGCGAGGGATGCGCTACCTTCCCGAAGGATCTGCTCGGTCGAGGCCGTGCGTTCCTGAGCGCGCACCAATCCGGTGAGCCGGGTCAGCACCAGCATGGCCAGCACTATCGAACTGGCCACCATCACCGGCAGGTCGACCGGCTGCTCACGCACCTGGGCCCACACGATGACCGCCGGACCCATGAGGAGAGCGACGCCAAGGAGGAGGATCCGCCGCCAGGTGAGTCGGGCGAGCTGGTTGATGGGGGACTCGGTCAGGCGGCTCATCGTCGGGTGCATCGACGAGGTGCCGAAGAGGACGAACACGATGGGACCGAGGGCCTCCGGGACCGTGCTGGTGAGCCGGCCCGTGGTCTCGAGGATGTAGAGGAAGTCGGTCAAGAACAGCAGGGCGACAGCCCCTGCGAGCAAGTAGTAGCTCGGCGTCCTGGCTCCGGGGCCGACGGCGAGGCGTGTGCAGGCGGCCATGAGCAGCAGCGTGAAGATCGAATAGCAGACGTTCGCTGTCCGATCGAGGACGGGAAAGGATCCGTCCCGGACGTACGGGCTGAGCAGGACTGCCCAGCTCACGACAGAGACGCTGGCGCTCACGATCAAGGCGTCGATGAGGCCGTCTTGTTCGCGTTCGGTGGAGCGCAGGCGCGCCAGGACCACGGCGCCGGCGATCAGGCATCCGTACCCGGAGTAGTTGATCAATTCGGCAATTGTCGGGAACGGGTTCTCCTGGCCCGTCGCCATCCCGATGAGGCCAGTGACGAGTCCGCCGAACAGAACAAGTGACCCGCCGAGTACGAACAAATGCCACGGCCGGCGCTCACGGCGTGAGCCCAGAAGCCGAGCGTTGCGAAAGACGACAACGACGGCCGCCCACTCGACTACCTGGCCGAGAAGCGGCCGGGCCGGACCCGCGAAGAATCCGACGGCGGTCAGCGCAAGGCCTCCCACGAGAAAGTTGTACCACTTCCCTCGTGTCATCAAATTCCCTATCGGGCTCAGACCCCTTGGTATGGAGGCGTAAACCCTGGAAGTTCGGCGAGAAGCTAGCGCAAACTGTCTTGCTGGCGATCATTTCCGGAAGGAGCGTCCATAACAGGGAACCTCGTCAGGGAAGCTCGATCACCTGAGCTCCGGCCCATGCATCGGATTCAAAGACAGCGGTCACCAGTGCACATACCGGTTCGGCGTGGCAGACCGTGCCCCGAACGACGAACTGTGGCTCGCCGAACGACACTTCTCGTCGTCCGTCGGTCATCGACCCGAGGCTCGCCTCGATGTCAGACTCCACCTGGGGGCGACTGTGCCCCGTGTGTTCGACGAACAGACCTTTGCCGGTTGCGTCGTCCTGCACCCATCCCAGACCGGCCCACGCCTCCTCATTCGGAACCTGGACCCGGCATTCCGCGAGCACAACGTAGAGACGATCACCCCACGCTCCCTCGGGCGCTTCGGCGATTCCGTCGGTCACGATGACTGTGCTCCCTGGTGGAACCACTGAGCTGAGTGGGATGAGGTTGAAGTTGGCTATACCCGCCTCTCGCAGGGCGCCGTCGAACGCGGCAAGCGCCGTGTGAGCGGCCCCGATCCCGCTCGTGATCGCAATGGTCAGGCCCCCACTTGGCAGTGCTCGTGCACGGGTGACATGGGTTCTGGTCTGTGTGCTCATCGTCTGACTCCGGTGGGTCTAGATACGGCTTCGGCGCCCACGGCTGTCGACCGGTCGTGAACCGTCAGATCGATGACCTCGCGGTGTCGCACGTTGCGGAGATCGATCGTGCGGATCCGGTTGAGCACCAGGGCGTGATAGTGCTGGGTGTCGATCTCGTACGCGTCCAGGTCGAGGCACCGCCGTCCCGTCTCGATGATGATCTCTGGCAGCTTCACCACGTCGTTGTTGAAGGTGCAGCAGTCGAACACGGTCACGCCTTGCCGGGCGCCACAGAAGAGGCTGATCGCCTCGAGGATCGCAGTTGCCCATGACTCATCCCGGTTCTCCTCGTGTACGAGAAGCGCGAGGAAGTAGTAGATGACACCCCGCTCGTAGTGGTCGGGGAATCGCTTCGCGAAGAAGGGAGGGCTCACCCACGGGACGAGATCCAACTTCGGGGTGGCGAGTGCGATGGCGCACAGCTTGTCGGCCTGCGTCCAGCCCGAGAACTTCAGCACCTCTGGCGAGGCCATGACGGTCCGGAAGTCGGTGTCGCTGAGAACCTGCTTGGAGGCCGCCAGTTCGGCCAAGTGGGCGAAGCTCTCGTGGTAAATGGGGAGAAAGGCCTCGGTGACCGCCGGGTCGATGCCCGTCTCTATCGTGATGCGCATGTGCGGTTCAGACTCCCAGAGTGATGCGGCCGATACCTGAGTAGAAGCCAACGAACATGACACCGAAGAGAACTGACGAGAGGGCTGCGAGAGACACGATCCGGTCAGTACGACCGCTGTAACGGATCAGAAAGGTTGTGCCGACTCCCCCTATCAGGAAGCTCGCGAGAATGAATCCCACGACCTTTCCCGATAAGAGGAGGTTGCGGACCCATCCAGTTCGCCGGCTCTCCCCCTGGTGCTCCAGCCAGCGGGCGAAGCGGCTCGGCCCCTCCGCGGCGCGGCGCTCGTACACGTGAACCGCGAACAAGGCAAGCACAAGACTTACGAACGAGTAGACGGCAGAGAGGATCAAGAACGCCGGCAACACACCCAACAGGCGCGTGGCTGCGATCACCGGCGCAGCGAAAACGGCATCGTCCCAGACGTATAGAACCACTATCGAGATGGCGCCACCGACTGCTGCGAGCCTTGAC
>JBBSGQ010000069.1:0-11653 GCA_038253965.1 Acidimicrobiales bacterium
CGCCGCCTGCCGCTCAGCGGACTCATCCGCCGGCTCCTTCTTCTTCACCACGCCATTCAGTGTCGCAGTCATAACGTCACCCTTCTCGCCGAGCAAAGCTCAGCGTGTCAGGCCGCAAACACCGTTACGTGGACAGTCCCCACCTCGACCTCGAGCAGCCATCTGAGGTAGACCAAACCTCTGATCTTCGGCACTGATCAGAGGCCGAGCCCGAGGTCGCGGTCATGGTCGATGGCCGGTACGGGCCGCCGGGCGGCTAGGACTGCGGCCGCGGTTTCCACGGTCGGCTGCCATGCTGGCTGGTCGCGGAGTGGGTGTCGGGCGGGTGTGGGGTCGAGGTGGTTGGCGGTGTCGATGATGTCGGCGGCGTCGGCGAGCAGGGTAGCGATTTGGTGTTCTTGAGGGCTGTAGAACGCCGGTCGGGGAGCGCGCTGGCTGAAGAGCGCCGGCTGGTCGTCGTGGATGAGTTCGAGTTGTTGGGCGATGCCGCACCAGGCGGCTGTGCCGCCTCGGGTTGGGGGCGGCGCACCGAGGATGTCCCACAGTTGGTGGGTGGGGTCGATGGCGGCGGCGGCGATTCGTTGGGGTCGGGTGTGGTCGAGGGCTGCGTTGGTGTCGTGGATGGCGGCGCCGAGCTGGTGTCGCTGATCTCGAGTGACGCGCATGGCTGTGGTCCACTTGCCGACGGCGTCTCGTTCTTCGACGACCTGTGTTTTCGCGCGGTCGAGAGCGTGGGTCGCCATGTCGAGGTTCGTCTCGGCTCCGCGAAGTTCGGCGATGGCGTGTTCGATGGCCGGTTTGTCGCGCCGGCCCCAGCGCCGCTGGGAGGCGACATCGAGCGCTTGTTCGGCTTGGGTGATCTGGTGCCGGGCCCGGCGAACGTTGCTTTGTTGTTGACGGAGGTGGGCGTTGGCTAGGTCGAGTTCGGCCCGCCGGTCGAGGGGCAGTCTGTCGGTGATGCGGGTGAGGTCGGTTTGGTAGGTGGTCCGGGCGGCTCGCAGCTGATCGATCCCGAACGCCAACGGGTCATCGGCTCGTACCGCGGACAGGGTGACGTCGGCCCAGTGGTGGGCCAGGGTGTGGTCGATCTCGGCGATGCGATCGAGTCGCCACCCGTGAGTCCGGTCCCAGCTGGCCCGTGCAGCGACCGCGGCCTGGTACTGGTCGACGTGGGCATGGGCCTGGTGGAGGGCGACGTCGGCCTGGTCGAGTCGCTGGTCGGCTCGGGTGAGTGTGTTGTCCTGGGCCATGGCATAGGCCTTAGTGCGGCCCACCCGAAGCACCCGGGCCGCCTCCTCCACCGTCAACAAAGTCGGAACTTGCTCCAAGGTCGCCTCACTCAATCGTCATCTAACTAACGACCTCGTAGAGTACCGTGAGACAACGAGTTTGTGAATGACATACTTCTGCCGTTGAGTTACCGTGAGAGGCCATGAGCGCCACCCGCAAGCTCGGCATCCGCCGAACCATGACCCCCAACCAGATCGTCGCCTACAACGTGGTCAAAGCCCGAGCGTTACGAGGCTGGACTCAAGAAGAAGCCGCCGAGGCCCTGGCCCCCTACCTCGGCGCCAAACTGTCCGGTCCCAGCTTCTCCGCCCTGGAACGATCAGCAGTCAAAGTCGACCGGATCAAACAGTTCTCCGCCGATGACCTCCTCGCCCTGTCCCGCGGGTTCGACCTGCCCATCGGCTACTTCTTCACCCCACCCCCACCAGCCGCCGACGCAGGCCTCCACGCCCCCGACGCCAGCACCAAAGGCCTCGATCCCATCGTGCTGCTCGACGCCATGCTCGGCACCCCCGACAACCTCCACCACTGGACCGACGAACTCCTCGCCTACTCCGCCAGCCACGCCCCCATGCCCCGCAGCAAACGAGAAAAACCAAGCGTGTCGCCGAGTGATCTTGCCGAACGACTCGACCCGCTCATCGACCTGCGAACCAAAGCGCTCCTCCGCAACGCGCTCGGCGACCCCGACAACGCCAGCGACCTCCTCGAACGCCTCGCCGACGCCCTCCGGCAGATGGACGACACGACACCAGCCGACACCGCGAACAGACCGGCACGAGCCGGCACGACGGACAAGGCGGCACGAGCCGGCACCCAGACCAAGGCGAAACGCCGCACGTCGGGTTGACCGATACCGGCTCCACGTCGTCTGGCCCATCAAACCACCGGAGAGGAACTCGACAGAAAGGCACTCCATGACCACGACGAAGCCTCGCCACGCCGCCGGACCGCGCAAGGACCCGACCACGGACACCTGGTGGTTCGTGGTCGATGCCGGCTCGGCGCCGGTGCAACGCTGCCCCGCTTGTCACCACCGCGTCTGGCTGCAGTCGGCCCACGAGCTCACCCACTGCCCGAAGTGCGCCCAGACGTTACGACCGCCGGTGTTCGAGCGCCGGCAAGCTAAGCGCCGCGGCTTCCCCACGAAGAAGGCCGCGCAGGTCGAGTTCGATCGACTCAAGGTGTCGGTGCACGACGCCACCTTCGTCGCCACCCAGGCCACGACCCTGAGCGAGTACCTGCTCGTCTGGGTCGAGAGTCAGGCCGCCGCCGGACTCAAGCCAGGGACCGTGTCCTCGTACCGTGACCAGATCCGACTACATGTGCTTCCGCACCTCGGCCCCAAGCCGCTGCAGAAGCTCGGCCCGCTCGACCTCGACAAGCTGTACGCGCACCTGCTGGTGGCGGGCCGCAAGAACGGCCCTGGCGGTCTGTCGAACCGAACGGTGCGCTACATCCACACCATCATCGGCAGCGCCCTCAAAGACGCCGTGGCCAAAGGACTCGTCATTCGGAACGTCGCCAAGCTGGCCTCACCGCCATCGGTGAAGTCAACGCGACCTGAAGAGGTCGAGACATGGACCCAACATGAGCTGGCGCGGTTTCTCGGTGCGATTGCCGATCATGACCTGTCCACCCTGTTCCGCATCGCGGCGATGACCGGCCTACGTCGCGGTGAGCTGCTCGGCCTGCGATGGTGCGACGTCGATCTGAGCCACAACCTGCTCCGGGTGAAGCAGCAAGTAGTGGCCATCGACGGGCGGAGCACGATCGCCTCGGTGAAGACAAACGCCAGTCGGCGCGCAGTGACTCTCGACGACCGAACGGTCGCCATACTTCGTTCGCATCGCGCCCGCCAAGCGCGCGATCGCCTGGCGATCGGGTGCCGTCACGAGCTCGACCTGGTTTTCACGAACATCGATGGCAAATGGGTCGAGCCGACATTCGTGTCGGACCGGTTCAAGCGCATGGTCGCAGCCATCGACGGACTCAAGAGGATCCGATTTCACGACTTGCGCCACACGCACGCCACGCTCCTACTCGCATCCGGCACGGATCCGAAGACGGTGTCAGCGCGCCTCGGTCACACGTCCGTGGCGTTCACCCTCGACCGATACACGCACGTCCTGCCGACGATGCAAACAGACGCCGCCCGCGCCATGGCGGCGATGATCGACGGCTGACATCTGGGCTCGCTGGTCACACCGTGGTCACACCGTGGTCACAAAATATCCGGCACGCGGCAGCACGGGCCGGTACTGCGATTGTGCGAAAGGGCCTGTGACCTGCGGTTTCGCGGACCAGCCGGACGGAGGGATATTGCGCAACACCCGAAATCCCTGACACTGTGTCAGATCGTGACGTCGATCCTGCCGGCCGGTCGACTGGTGGTCGGCATGCAGCTTCCGATCCAGTCCCAGAGCCGGATCTATGCCGAGGTGTGGGAGGCCGACGCCGGCGTCCGGGAGCTTGCGGCGATAGCCCGCGCCGCTGACGAGTCCGGTCTCTGGTACCTCGCGGTGTGTGACCACATAGCCATCCCGGCCGAGCAGGCGACGGCAATGAGCACTTCCTGGTGGGACACCGTCGCCACACTCGGCTGGCTGGCCGGCATCACGTCGCGCACTCGCTTGTTGAGCCACATCTACGTGCTTCCGTTCCGGCACCCGCTTGTCACCGCGAAGGCTTTCTCAACCCTCGACACGGTGTCGGGTGGTCGGGTGATCCTGGGCGTCGGTGCCGGACACGTCGAGCGCGAGTTCGAACTGCTGGGTCTCGAGTTCGGAGATCGCGGGGCGCGGCTCGACGAGGCGATCGACGCGGTCCGAGCGGCGTTCGCTGATGAGTTCGCGACGATCGAAGGCCCGACGTGGAAGGTCGAGGGCCTCGGCCAGCGGCCCCGACCGGTCCAGGCTGGAGGACCGCCGATCTGGGTCGGCGGGTCTTCCAAGATGGCGCTGCGGCGCGCCGCTGAGCGCGGTGACGGTTGGCTGCCCCAGGGCGCCGTCTCGCCCGACCAGATCACCTTCATCCGCGAGCGACGCGTTGCGGCAGGTCGGGGCGATGACCCGATCGACATCGGCGCGTTGGTCGGTGCGGCGTACGTCGGCGAGCCGACTTGGGACGTCGGAGATCACACGCTGGCCGGACCACCGGCGAAGTTGGCGCACGTCCTCGGCAAGTACGCAGCGCTCGGTGTCGGGCAGGTCCAGATCCGCTTTCGCTCGCGCTCCGCAACCGAACTGATCGACCAGATCCAAGCCTTCGGCGCCGACGTCCTCCCTCTCCTGGCGAGCTGAAGATGTTGCTCGACGGCAGGGTCGCCATCGTCTCGGGGATCGGGCCGGGCATGGGCCGCGACATCTCCCTGGCATTCGCCCGGGAAGGAGCAGACGTGGTCCTCGGTGGCCGCACCCAGGCGAAGCTCGATGCGGTTGCCGCCGAGGTCGAGCAGCTCGGTCGCCGCGCCCTGCCTGCGATCTGTGACATCGGCGACGCCGCGAGCTGCCGCGCGTTGGCCGATCGCGCAGCCGAAGAGCTGGGTCGGGTCGACATCCTCGTGAACAACGCGTACGACGGGGGCAACGCCAAGTCGCTCATGGATTCAGAGCTCGACGACTGGCGCAAGACCATGGAGGTCAACCTGTTCGGCACGCTCGAGATGACCCGCGCTGCCGTGGCGCACCTGGCAGCCAGCGGCGACGGCCGGATCGTGATGGTGAACTCGATGTCGACCCAGCGGATCCAACCCAAGTTCGGCGCCTACGCGGCATCGAAGAGCGCTCTGGCCACCGTCACAAAGACGCTGGCCAAGGAGCTCGGCCCGATGGGGATCAGGGTCAACGGCATCCACCCCGGCTACATCTACGGTGACTCGGTCGAGTGGTACTTCAACCACCAGGCAGAGAAGCGGGGCGTACCGTTCCAGGAGATCTACGACGAGGTGGCGAGCGAAACGTGTCTCGGGTACCTGCCGGACTCGAGCGAGATCGCCGGCACCGTGGTGTTCCTCGCGTCGCCGCTGGCCAAACCGGTCACCGGCCAGATGATCGGCGTGAACTGCGGCCATTGGTTCAACGGATGAGGGGGAGCGCTCGATGATGCAGCTCTACGCGTTCGTCCGACGCAGAGACGGCCTGACGCGCGAAGAGTTCCTGCACCACTGGCACGAGGTCCACGGGCCGCTCATCCGCGACACGCCAGCGCTCGCCGACCGGCTCCTTCGCTACGAGCAGCATCCGTCGCATGCCGAGGATCGCAGCGGTTTCGACGGCGTCGCCGTGCAGCACTTCGCCGGTTGGGACGATTTCTTGGCCATGCTCGAGGGCCCGGGCGGGGAAGCCATGAGCGCCGACGAGGCGAGCTTCATCGACCGCAAGGACATCGTCGTCGTCTTCACCGATCCGCCGGTGGTCATGGTCGATCGATCCCGGGACGACGTGGGCAAGTCGTGAGCGGGATCCTCCATGGTCGCAAGGCGCTGATCACTGGGGGAGGCTCCGGCATCGGTGCTGCGACCTGTCGGTGCTTCGCCGAGCAAGGCGCGGCGGTCGTGGTGCTCGACCGTGACGCCGACAGCGCTGGTCGGATCGCAGCCGAGATCGGTTGGACCCCTGTGATCGCCGATGTGCGCGACGGCGAAGCGGTCGACGTCGCCGTCCGGCACGCCGCGGAGCAGATGGGAGGTCTCACCGATCTCGTCAACAACGCCGGCACCGGAATGGCCAAGCCTCTGCTCGACTATTCGGACAAGGAGTGGGCCCTGCTGATCGGCGTCAACCTCACCGGCACGTTCCACGGCATGCGCGCCGCGGGCCCGATCATGGTGGAGGCGGGGTTCGGCAGCATCGTCAACAACGCCTCGTTGACAGGGCTGAGGCAGACGCGTGGTGAGGGCCCCTACTCAGCGGCCAAGGCGGGTGTGCTCAGCCTCACCAAGACTGCGGCGCTCGAGCTGGCACCAGCAGTCCGGGTGAACGCCGTCGCTCCCGGGATGGTCCGCACTCCACTGACCGAGGTGGTCGTCTCCACTCCGGCGTGGCGGGAGGCGGCGGAGGCCGGCACGCCGCTCGGGCGCATCGGCACCGCCGAAGAGGTCGCGGAGGTGATCGTGTTCCTCGCGTCGCCGGCTGCGTCATACGTGACAGGCCAGACGATAGTGGTCGACGGCGGGTCGGTGCTCCCGAGCCTGCAATCCGATGCGCTGTTGCGAGCCATCAGCGGACAGGGCTGACGTGCCGCCGGTCGGCGCTGTGAGCGAAACCAGAGCTACGGTCGGGCCCGATGGGACAAGAGCCGTTGATCCAGCGGGTCGACGCCGACGGCGTGACCACGCTCACCCTCAACCGGCCTGACCAACGCAACGCGCTGTCGCTCGCGCTCATGGGCGAGCTGATCGACCACTTGCACAAGGTTGGCGCGACCCGCGACACGCATGTGGTGGTGCTGGCCGGCAACGGTCCAGCGTTCTCGGCTGGTCATGACCTGCGCGAGCTCCGTATGAAGACGGATCCAGGCTTCCGGAAGGAACTGTTCGACCGGTGCGCCGAGCTGATGCTCACGATCGTCCACCACCGCCAACCGGTGATCGCCAAGGTCCACGGCGTGGCCACCGCCGCCGGTTGCCAGCTCGTGGCCACCTGCGATCTGGCCGTCGCCGGCGCATCAGCCCGTTTCGCCACGCCGGGAGTGAACATCGGCTTGTTCTGCTCCACCCCCATGGTGGCGCTGAGTCGGGCAGTGCCGGCCAAACAGGCGATGGAGATGCTGCTGACGGGGGAGATGATCGACGCCGGCACGGCGGTGGCTGTGGGTCTGGTGAACCGGGTGGTGCCCGACGACTCCCTTGATGCTGCGGTTGGCGCTCTGGCTGCGACCATCGCTGAGAAATCGCCGCTCGTGCTGTCCATCGGCAAGGAGGCGTTTCACCGCCAGCGGGAGTTGCCGCTCGCCGAGGCGTACGCCTACACGGCGGAGGTCATGGTGCGGAACCTCGAGGCGGCCGACGCCGGCGAGGGGATCGCCGCGTTCCTCGACAAGCGCCCGCCGACCTGGCAGGGCTCCTGAAGCTGTTCGTTTGACGACGTTCATCACCCGCCTCGACGGCAGCGGGAGTCGACCGGCCGGAGTCCGGCTGGCGGTGAAGGACGCGATCGACGTGGCGGGAGTGCCGACAACTGTCGGCTGCCGACCGGTTGCGCAGGAGGCGCTACCCGCCACCGTGGACGCGACTTGTCTGGCCGGTGCCCGCAGCACGGGCGCTCGCATCGTCGGCAAGACCAACCTGCACGAGCTGTGCTTCGGAGCCACCGGCGTGAACCCGTGGTTCGGAACGCCGGTGAACCCGCTCGACGCTTCGCTCATCCCCGGCGGTTCGTCCAGTGGATCGGCTGTCGCGGTCGCCGCAGGGGAGGCTGACGTCGCGTTCGGCACCGACACCGCTGGCTCCATCCGCAACCCATCGGCGTGCTGCGGGACCGTCGGCCTCAAGACGACATGGGGTCGGCTTCCGGTGCGTGGCATCTGGCCACTCGCGCCTTCGATGGACACGGTGGGACCGATGGCCCGCGATGTGGCCGGGGTTTTGGTCGGCATGCAGCTGCTCGAGCCTGACTTCGTGACTGCCGGCGATCCGGCGACGGTGGTCGGTCGCGTCCGTTTGGCTGGTACCGACCCGCTCATCGATGCTGCCATCGACCTCGTGCTCCAGGTCTCAGGTCTCGACTTGGTCGAGATCGACCTTCCCGGATGGGGTGACGCGACGGGCGCCGCTCTGACCCTGCTGTACGCCGAGGCGTTGGAGGTGAACCGACAGCTGATCTCCGAGCATCGCGAACGGCTCGGCTGGGATGTCCAAGCCAGGTTCGCGTCGGCCGCGGCGTTGACCGACGATGCGATCGCCTCAGCGCGCTCGTGTCGGACGACGTGGCGCGGCGAGCTCGCCGCAGCGTTCGAGCAGGTCGAGGTGCTTGTGTCACCGGCGATGCTGCGATTCCCGCCTCGCATCGACGATCAAGAGACCGCCTCCAACGATGCCGCTCTTCCGGTCAGCCTGGCCGGCAATCCGGCCCTCGCCCAACCGGTGCCGACCACCGGCGAGCTGCCGGCCAGCCTCCAGCTCGTGGGCCCGAACGACTGCGAGCACCTCCTGATCTCGACTGGTGCGCTCATCGAGGCGGCTGCCTGGCCTTGATGCCGTCAGCTCGCGTTTCCTCCGTTCGGTTTGGGTCAATTGGCTACCGATTCGGTGCTCCAGTGACCCGGATTCGCAACGCGTCCCAAACCGAGCCCGCGACCGTCCTCAGATAGCCATGGAGGCTGTGCAGCCGGTCGTGTGGATCTTCGCAATCGCAGTCGGGATCGGTCTCGTCGTGTTGGGTGCCGAGACGTTTGCCGAGCACCTGGCCGCGGCGTCGGTGCGTCTCGGTGTGAGCTCGTTCGCCCTCGCCCTCCTGCTGGCCGGCGCGGAGCCCGAGGAACTGGCCACAGCGGTCACGGCGTCTCTGCGCCATGCGCCGGCCATAGCCTTGGGCGACGTCATCGGGGCCAACCTGACCGCCTGTCTGGTGGCCCTGGGGATCGGGGCAGTCCTCGTGCAGCTGCCGTTCGGACGGCGCGTCCGTCGGTACGCGCTGCTCGGTCTCCCCGTGGGCGCCATAGCTGCGTTGGTGGCGTGGGACGGTCGGGTCGGTCGCTTCGAGGGCTCAGCGCTCATCGCGATCTACGTCGCTTACGTCGGGGCGATCTGGGTGGCCGAGCGTCGTCCGCCGGCGATCGGCGAATCGGGTGAGATCTTCGACGCGCGGCAGCATCTGTCGGCGCAACCCAGCAGGGTCGACCGGGACCTCCTGTGGGTGCTCGCGGGCGTGGGAGCGGTGGCCGCCGGTGCTTCGCTGCTGGTCGAAGCGGTGCGCAGGTTGAGTGGCGTCGAAGAGACCCAGGCCAGGTTGAGTCTCACCATCGTCGGTTTCGCCACCGGCTTCGAACTGGTGGTGCTGGCCTGGTCAGCAGCTCGGCGGGGGATGACCGAGGCCGCCGTAGCCGGCGTCGTCGGGTCGTTCGCCTACAACGCGACGATGACGCTCGGCGCCGGAGCTCTGGTCCGGCCACTGGTCATCGCCGACGCCGGCTTCCTGCACGTGCCGTGGCTGCTGATGGTCGCCTCCATGGCGCTGGTCGTCGGCTTGGCTGCTGGTCGCCGGGGCACGCTCGACCGTCCCGCCGGTGTGATCCTCCTGGTGGCATATCCGCTTGTCCTGTTGATCATGCTGTCCGGCTGACCGGCACCATCGATCCACGAGGCGCTAGAACACGTTTCAGTTCACCGAAACGGGAGTGACACATGCAGGAGCTCGGGAGCGGCAGGAACACGGCCGACAAGCCGGTGCGCCTCGGGGGTGCCTTGGTCACGATGGTCGAACCGCATCGCGGTCACGAGGTCGAGTACAACCGCTGGTACGAGCGGGATCACTTCTACGCCGGGTGCATGATCGGCGCATGGACGATCTCGGGCGCACGCTTTGTCGCCACCCGAGACCTCAAGGCGTTGCGGTACCCGGCCGATTCGCCGGTGTGCCCGGACAGGGACGGCGGGTCGTATCTCGCTTTGTACTGGGTGCTGGCCGGGAAGTTCGGCGAGTGGATCGCCTGGGGCACCGAGCAGGTGAAGTGGCTCATAGAGCACGACAGGATGTTCCCGCACCGCGACCACGTGCACACGCTGATGTACAAGTTCCGCAACGAGGGTCACGGACGAGACGACGGCGTGCCGGTGGAGCTGGCACTGGACCACCGTTCGCCCTATCTGGTCATGGTCGTCGGCCAACCGGCGGAAGGCACGACGCTCGACGATGTCGACGCCTGGTTCGCCGATCGGCCCGTCGGAGCCGAGGTCGTGGCCGGGTTCTCGCCGATCCCCATGCATGCCGGTGCCCCGAGCGACGTGCCTCGCGACGACGCGGCTGACCGTTTCCTGCGTCTGTACTTCGTCGACGACGACCTGCCGGCGGTCTGGGACGAGCGCTTCGGCCCCTTGGGTGGTGACTTCTCCGCTGCCGGACTCGGCGAGTTGGTGTTCGTCGCGCCCTTCCGGTCGACGATCCCCGGCACCGACATTTACACCGACCAGCTCTGGTGAGCCCTCCCTTCGTTCTCGACGCAATGGCAGGGCTGGGGCGCGCCTATTGCGTCGAGAACGGGACCTGACGACCCGTCAGGTCCTGCGGCTACTCTGACGGCATGGAGGACTTCCCGAAGATCATCTCGGTGGACGATCACGTCATCGAGCACGCGAACGTCTGGCAGGACCGACTGCCTGCCAAGTACCACGACGTCGGCCCGCGGGTCATCCAGCAGCGCGGCAACATGAACTTCGTCGGCGGGGTGTTCAGCCACGAGCAGGACGACGACGGCCAGCTGTGCGATTGGTGGCTCTACGAGGACAAGAGGATCCCGCAGACGCGCCTCTCGGCAGCAGTCGGCTTCGATCGCGACGAGGTCAAGGTCACGGGCATCACCTACGAGGAGATGCGCCGCGGCTGCTGGGACCCGAAGGCCCGCGTGGACGACATGGAGCTCAACCACGTCGAGGCGTCGCTCGCGTTCCCGAGCTTCCCGCGGTTCTGTGGCCAGACGTTCATGGAGGCCAAGGACAAGGAACTGTCCGACCTGTGCGTCAAGGCCTACAACGACTGGATGGTCGAGGAGTGGTGTGGCGACTCGGGAGGCCGCCTCATCCCACTGATCATCATCCAACTGTGGGATCCGCAGTTGGCGGCTGCGGAGATCCGGCGCAACGCCGAGCGCGGTGTGCACGCCGTCTGCTTCAGCGAGATCCCGCCGTATCTCGGTCTGCCCTCGATCCACGGCGACGACTGGGAGCCGTTCCTACGAGCGTGCGAAGAGACCCAGACGACCGTGTGCATGCACATAGGCTCGTCGTCCAAGATGCCGTCGACCTCGACCGATGCGCCGGCCGCGGTCGGCTCCACCCTCACGTTCGGCAACGCCATGGCGTCCCTTGCCGACTGGCTGTTCTCCGGTTGGCTGGTCCGTCTGCCTGAGCTTCGCATCGCCTACAGCGAAGGTCAGATCGGCTGGATCCCCTACATCCTCGAGCGGGCCGACAAGGTGTGGGAGCAGAACCGGGCATGGGGCGGCGTCGCCGACAAGGTGCCCGAGCCGCCGAGCAGCTACTACTACCGGCAGGTCTTCGGTTGCTTCTTCGACGACGACCACGGCCTCGACAGCCTTGACAAGGTTGGTGTCGACAACATCACGTTCGAGACCGACTACCCCCACTCGGACTCGACGTGGCCCCACACCCTCGAGATGGCCAAGAAGATGATGGCCGGTATCGACG
>JBBSGQ010000070.1:0-11629 GCA_038253965.1 Acidimicrobiales bacterium
AAGATCCATCGCCTTGGTGAGCAGGAGGTATGAGTTGGCGTCGAAGCGACGAGCCAGCTTGTCGCCGTGATATTCGAGATACCGCTCGACCTCGAACCGTTGCCACATCGTGAACCGGCCAGCCAACGGCTCGACCACCTCACGTCCGAACCGGTCGGTGAACACGTCGTCGGAACGGAACGTGATCTGGGACAGCATCCGAGCCAGGGCGAGGCCGGCGTGGGGTCCATCGCCGGGCCGGGCACCGTAGTAGTGACCGTTGCGCCACTTCGGGTCGAGCGCGATGGCCCGACGGCCTGTCGCCCACCAGGCGATCTGCTGGGCGCTGGCCGCCGTGCAGGTGGCGATCGGCACGAGCGAGCGCACGCGGCTCGGGTACATCACTCCCCACTCGAGGACCTGCATGCCCCCCATAGAGCCACCGATGACGCTCAACCAGCTGTCGATCCCCAAGGCGTCAGCCAGGCGGGCCTGTGTCCGGACCATGTCGCGGACTGATACGACAGGAAAGTTCGGCCCGTACCAACCGGCCCGATCCGGCCTCGGTGACGCAGGACCGCTGGAACCCTGACAGCCGCCGAGCACGTTGGCGCACACGACGAACAGACTGTCGGTGTCGAGCGGCCGACCAGGACCGATGAGCTGATCCCACCATCCAGGACCGGGATGACCGGGACCGGCCGGTCCCGCAGCATGGGCATCGCCGGTGAGCGCGTGGCACACGAGCACTGCGTTGTCGCCGGAAGATGAGAGCTCGCCCCACGTCTCGAAGGCGATCGTGATGTCACGCAGCTGCCCGCCCCCTTCGAGCACGAACGGCCGGTCTGCTGCCATCCGCATGAACTGACGCTGGCCCAGAGGGTCTCCGGGCCGCCAGGCGCCCGTGACAGGCAGCATGCTGGCATGTGGGTGCGTCCACGGCGACGGCGCGAGCAACGAGTCGTCCGGAGCACGGATCGGCCGATCCTCCGCATCGTCGCCCGGCGCCAGGGCCATCGCTCTGCTTCCCTTCCTTGTTTCGGAGAAGACACCGCCCGGTGCCAGCGTGCGGGACGAGCCCGGACACTTCGTTGCCGGCGTCCGAAGGCGTCGGCCACATCCCCGCCGAAGCGGGAGAGCACCTTGGGTGTCCGTCCCAGGTTGCCGGACCCGGCGAGCCGGGCCACTCATGATGACGAGCGTCATGGAACTACGTGGCTGCGCTACCCGTCAAGGCGATAGCCCCCGGGACGATCACGGCGACCCCCCGATCTCGGTCGTGAGCTCGATCCTCCGCCAACAGCCACCACGAGAACCGGAGCTCTTCCGATGTTCGTCAGGGCACCTCGGGATTGCGCGCCAGGTGGCGATCGAGCTCGACCAGATCGGTGAACTCGTCGAAGGAGACAAGATCACCAAGGCGATCGCGCATGGTGCCCTCGGTCAGGAGGTGCGCGTAGGTCTCGCCTACGGCTCGCACCATCGTGAACAAGCCGGTCAATGGTGATACGACCAGATCGAACCCGAGCTCGCCCAACTCCTCGGACGTCAACAGTGGCGTGCGCCCTGCTTCCACCATGTTGGCCACGAGCGTGATCCCAGGAACTGCGGCGGCGATGGCCACCAGCTCCTGTTCGCTTTCGGGAGCCTCCACGAACATCGCATCGACGCCGAGGTCTGCAGCCATGCGCGCCCGCTCGAGCGCCTCGTCGAGGCCGAGCACCGCCCGCGCGTCCGTGCGAGCAGTGACGAACAGATGCTCACGTGCGTCCATCGCAGCGAGCAGCTTCGCCAGCCACTCCCGTCGCGACTCCACGTGCTTGCCGGCCATGTGACCGCACCGCTTGGGCCACACCTGGTCCTCGAGGAACAGGCCCGCGGCCCCGGCCGACTCCCACAACTCCACAGTGCGCTGCACGTTCAGCGCGTTGCCGTAACCGGTGTCAGCGTCTACCACGACCATCGCGCCGGGCACCGCGGCGCAGACGCGCCTCGCGGCGTCTGCCATCTCGGTCTGGGACAGATAACCGACGTCAGGAAGCCCGAGCAACGTGCCAGCAACAGCGAACCCGGAGAGGAACACGACGTCGAAGCCGGCGGCCACAGCCAACCGGGCCGACAAGGGGTCCCACACGCCAGGCATCAGCACCGGTGCGGCCTCCCGCACCGTCTCTCGCAGTTCGTCGCCCTTCATCGGCGTGACGCTACCTGTCCACTCGCCTCACGGCCGATGGACGGGGAGCCGGTCGAGCCACCATCCGGCGAGCTCGCCGTCAGGTGCCAGACCATACGCGCGGTTCATGATGGATGCGAAGGTTGCCGGGTCTCCGAGACCGCCCCCCTCACCCCGGAGGTGTTCCGCTCCCTCCAACCAGGCGTCTGCGTCGGCGGGCAGCGGCACGTCGAGGATCTGTTTGGCCGACAGCTTGATCGCATCTGTGCCGAGGGCGGCTCCGGCCGTGCGCCGCACCGCCCACGCCGACGTGTGGGGCGAGAGCAGCACCGCGGCCACGTCGAAGAGCCGATCGACGCGCGCTTTGACGGCGATCACTGGAACTGACGGCACGAACGCGCCGACCTCGTCGACGACGGCTTCCACGACGCGCGTCTGACTGGCGACCACCACCTTCGGGACGAGGACACGATCGAGCCACTGGCCGAGGCGCGGGTCTGCCGTCCGCACCGAGGCAACGTCGACGACTGGCCGCCACCAAGTACGTCCCCCGAATCGGCCCGGCGCGATCCCCCAGCGGCAGGCGCCAGGATCGATCATCCCGCTTGTCACCAAGGCCGCCGTCACAACGTCGAACCCCGTCGCCTCAGGCGCGTCGACCACGAACGGAATTAGGCCGTAGTACTGATCGCGGAAGCCCGCGGTGGCGGAGGCGATGTCCTTCATGCGCCCGGCAGTGCGTGCATGGCCAACCGCCGGCGTGCCGTCCGCGACGATCAGGTAGGACCATGAGGCTGCGTCCTGTAGCTCCGTCCGGCTTGTTGCGAGCTCGGTCATCGGGGCGAACTCGGGACCAGCGGCCCGCCGCACCACGATCGGCCTGCCGAGGACTGGGTCGTCGCAACTGACCGGTTCGCCGTCGGCTTCCAACACAACGGCTCCGACCCTGACGTTGGCCTCGAACACCTTCGTGCCCGCGGTCCACACCCCGTCGAGGCGAGCGCCGGCCATGATCTGGGATCGAGCTCGCGTCGCATCGCGTGTCGCGAACACCGAGAGCGGCTGCAACAGCGCCACTCGCCCTCCCGGTCGAACCATCCGGCATGCGGAGACGAGGAACAGAGTAGCGCTGTCGGCATATCCGGTGACCGCATCGCCGAGCTGGACGCTTAGAGCAGCGGACTCCTGCGGGAGGCGGGCGGTCGACCTACCGAGTTGGCTTTGAAACGGCGGATTTCCGATGACCAGATCGAACCCCCCGCCAACGTCGCGACACGGCCAGGCGGATGCGCCGGCGAGGAGGGCGTCGCTACACGCAAGATGATGACCTGGGGTGACCGCTGCGCCGCCACCGGTCTGCCAGCCCCAGTGGCTGATCGCTGCGGCGGCTACGGCCACGGCGACCGGATCGAGATCGATCCCCCAGAGCAACTCACCCACGATGTCAGCGGGCTCCGCGCCTCGGGACCGGAGGAGCTCAGCAGCGGCCAACAGGAACGCCCCTCCACCCACTGCAGGGTCACAGACCAGCGCCCCGGCGGTGAGCGCCGACCCGTCTGCGGTCGCCCACGCGGTCAACCCGGTCGCGATCCGCCGCGGTGTGTAATGGACGCCCGCGGCGTGACGCTCGTCGATCCCGAGGAGCGCTTCGTACACCCGACCAGGCAACCATGCGTCTGCGAGTGCTTCGGGCGGGTCGAGCCCGGCCACCTGCAGGCCGATCGCGCTCGTCGTCAGATCAACTCCGCCGAGCTCCAGCTCCGGAGGCACGCTCCACCCGGTGACCCGGGCGAGGGAGCGCACGACCGCGGCCATTACCACCAGCCGATCCTCGGGCCCGGCGGCATCGAGCACCGCTCGGACATAGCGGCTCCAGTCGCTGCCGGTCAGAAGCGGGTCAGTCCGCTGCGACAACCCGGTCACGGGCCGGATCCCAGGCCATGAGGTCGGACAGTCGGGGATCGTTGGAGAACACCTCGACCAGCGGCTGGTCGACCCCGAGCCGCTTCTGGAGCCGCTTCACCTCGAGCTCCTGATCCCATAGCACGAGGGTCACCACGACGCCTGACTCACCGGCCCGCGCGGTGCGGCCGGAGCGGTGCAGATAGTTCTTGTGGTCTTCCGGCGGGTCGAAGTGCACGACGATGTCGATGTCGTCCACGTGGATGCCGCGTGCCGCCACATCGGTCGCGACGAGCACTTCGAGCCTCCCCGACATGAAGTCGGCGAGGGATCGCTCACGCTGGGTCTGGCGCAGATCGCCGTGGATCGCCCCGGCATCCACCCCTTCGGTGATCAGTTGGCGCACGAGCTTGTCGGCGCCGCGCTTGGTGCGAGTGAACACGAGAGTTCGCTTGGCACTGCGCGATATCGCCGCGGTCACCTTCACCTTGTCCATCTCGTGAACGTGGAGGAACCGTTGGGTCATCTCCTCCACGGTCACCTGCGTCGACGCCACTTCATGACGTACAGGGTCGTGCTGATAGCGGTCGACAAGGCCTTGGACGACACCATCGAGCGTGGCTGAGAAGAGCAGGGTCTGGTGCCGCCCGTCGGTGCGTCGCAGGATCCATTCGACCTGCGGCAGGAACCCCATGTCGGCCATGCGGTCAGCCTCGTCCACAACAACTGTGGTTATGGCGGATAGGTCGAGCTCGTTGCGCCCGAGGAGGTCGATCAGGCGACCGGGCGTCGCAACGACGATCTCGGCGCCCTTCACCAACCGACGGATCTGCTTGTCCATGTCTGCGCCGCCATAGATCGCAGCGACGTGCACCGAGCGCACGGCGCCGAGCGGCTTCAACTCGTCTCGCACCTGCGTTGCGAGCTCACGAGTGGGCACGAGCACGAGCGCACGGGGCTTGCGTGGCTCAGCCGGTTTGGCCATCTGCAGCAGTGGCAGCCCGAACGCCAGGGTCTTGCCGGAACCGGTCTTGGCCTTGCCGCAAACGTCGCGCCCGGCGAGCACATCGGCGATGGTCAGGCGCTGGATGGCGAACGGCTCAGTGATCCCGCCCCTGGCAAGCGCAGCGACGAGGTCATCAGCAACGCCGAGGGCGTCGAACGAGGTGGGCATCTGTTGTCTCTTTCGTCGTGACATGAGGTGGGCCGGCCTCGAGGCCCGTCACACGACGCTGTGATGTGAGACGTGATGAGAGGTGACCCGCGAGTGCACCGAAGCAAGTGGGGCGCTGTGCTCGCGGGTGCAGGCTACCAGTGGTAGCCCCGGTCGCGACCGAGGGGACCGAGTAGGCGACCCGGCCCATCCGCGGCAACTCCCTAGGAGGGCAGGTTGGCCTCGATGGCCTCGATGACCTCGGGCGCCTCCGGGTCGGTCATCGGGCGGAAACGGGCGACCACCTCGCCGGCTGGTGACACGAGGAACTTCTCGAAGTTCCACTGGATGTCACCGGCGGCCCCCTCGGGGTCGGGAGTCCCTGTCAGCTCGCCGTACAGCGGATCGCGGTTCTCGCCGTTGACGTCGATCTTGGCGAACATCGGAAAGGAGACCCCGTAGGTGGTCGAGCAGAACGTGGCGATCTCCTCGGACGATCCGGGCTCTTGACCGCCGAACTGGTTGCACGGGAACCCGAGCACTGCGAACCCCCGGTCGGCGTAGCGCTCATGGATGCGCTCGAGGCCCTCGTACTGCGGCGTGAGCCCGCACTTCGAGGCGACGTTGACGATCAACGCCGCTTTGCCCTGCACGTCGTGCAGGTCAGCCTCGCTGCCGTCGAGCGTCTGCACCGGATGGTCATAGATCGTCACGCGCAACACCTTCCACTGGGAGGCGCCCAGTATGTCGGACAACATGGTGGAACCACAGCCGAGGGCTTCTCCTGTGCTGTCGCGGCCGCCGCCTCTACGCTTCGGTCCATGACGACCGCAACGATCGACATGGCTGCCCATCTGGCGCAGATCGCCGAGCTCGGCTACACGATCGTGCCCGACGCCATCGATCTCGCACTTGTCGACGCGCTCGGTGCGGAACTCGCGCGGCTCGAGCATGAGCTCGGTGCGGTGCCCGCGAGCAACGAGTTCGAGGGCCGGGACACGGTGCGCATATACAACCTGCTCGTTCACGGCTCGGTCTTCGAAACGGTCCCGGTACATCCGAATGTGCTGCAGATCGTCGAGGGTGTGCTCGACCATGGCTGCTTGGTGTCCTCGCTCTCCTCGATCGCCATCGATCCCGGTGAGTCGGCCCAACCGATACACGCCGACGATCAGCTGATGCCGATCGCCAAGCCGCACGCGCCAACCGTTTGCAACACGATGTGGGCGCTCACCGACTTCACCGAAGCCAATGGCGCCACCAGGGTCGTGCCCGGATCCCATCTGGCGGACCACTCACCGGACTACGGCGCGCCGTACGGATCGGTCGCGGCAGAGATGCAGCGGGGCAGCGTGCTGATCTGGCACGGCAGTTTGTGGCATGGCGGAGGTGCCAACCGAACCGAGGAACGACGAGTCGGCGTGGCGATGAACTATTGCGCCGGCTGGATTCGTCAGCAGGAGAACCAGCAGCTCGGCATTCCGGTCGACGTCGCCCGGCATTTCTCGCCGCGCCTACGCGAGCTGTGCGGGTACGGCATCTACAACGGTCTCATCGGCCACATAGACAAGCAATCGCCGGCTGACCTCATCCTCGGTCCCCCACCCGGTGATTCCCAGATCGGCGGCCAGCTCGGACGCCCCGACCGGATGGTGTGGGACCCGGCCTGATCGAAGCCGACCCCGATGACCCGATCACCGTCTGGGCTTCGACAGCCGTTGCTCAGAACTGGGCCACGTCCAGCGCCATGATGTCCTCCTTGCCGGCGATGATCGGCCCAAGCAGGCCGTGCACCTGCGGAAGGATGTGGCGCGCGAAGAACCGCGTCGTCACCAGCTTCGCTTCGAGGAAAGACCTGGCCGAACCACCAGAGGCGCCGCTCTCGAGCTCATCTCGGGCCGCCAGAGCCGACTGCCCCATCAGCCACCCCGCCGCAGTCAATGCGAACAGCCGCTGGTAGGGCAGCGCGGCCGACAGGGCCTCGATCGGATCGGCGAGGCCGTGCTCGAACACCCAGGCCGTCGCGGTGTCCAGCGTGTCGATCGCCGCAGCGAGCTCGTCGTGCGCGACGGCCAACGCTTCTCCCGAACCCGCAAGTTGCTCGACGGTCCTCCGCATGCGGGCGATCTGGTCCCGGTAGACCTCGCCGCCACGCAGCGGAAGCTTGCGTCCGACGAGGTCCATCGCCTGGATGCCGTTGGTGCCTTCGTAGATCTGGGTGATCTTGGCGTCGCGGTAGTACTGCGTAGCGCCCGTCTCGGTGATGTACCCCATGCCGCCGTGGACCTGGATGCCGATGGACGTCACCGTTTCGGCGGTGTCCGTGCACCAGCTCTTGGCCAATGGGATGAGTAGCTCGACCTGTTCGTCAGCCTCGGTCCGGGCGGCTTCGTCCGCACCGTGGCGGGCGACGTCGATCTGCTCGGCGACCTTGTAGGCGAGGACCCGCATCGCCTCGGTGGATGCCTTCATCGTGAGCAACATCCGCCGGACATCGGGGTGCTCGATGATGAACGACTTCTGCCCGGGAGGCGTTCCGGGAGCCCGACCCTGCTTGCGCTCCTGGGCGTATTGCACAGCCCGCTGGTAGGAGCGCTCAGCCAGTCCCAGCCCCTCGACGCCGACACCGAGGCGTGCGTTGTTCATCATCGTGAACATGTAGCGCATGCCGGCGTTCTCCTCGCCGATCAGATAGCCGACTGCGCCGTCGGAGTTGTCGCCGAACGCCAGCGCACAGGTCGGGCTGGCCTTGATGCCCATCTTGTGCTCGATGGAGACGACGTGGACGTCGTTTCGTTCGCCGGGCCGGCCGTCGTCGTCTAGCAGGAACTTCGGCACGATGAAGCAGGAGATGCCCTTGGTGCCGGGCGGAGCGTCAGGGGTCCGGGCCAGAACCAGGTGGACGATGTTCTCGGTGAGGTCGTGCTCGCCGAACGTGATGAAGATCTTCTGCCCGGAGATCCGGTAGCTCCCGTCAGCTTGCGGCACGGCGCGCGTCCGGAGCGCGCCCACGTCCGACCCGGCGTCGGGCTCGGTGAGGTTCATGGTGCCGGTCCACGCTCCCGTCACCATCTTCACGAGGAAACGCTCGCGCTGTTCCTCGGATCCATAGTGCAGGATCGCGTCGATCGCCCCCTGGGTGAGCAGCGGTGCCATGGCGAGCGCCATGTTGGCGCTGTTCAACATCTCCTGCATGGCGATGCCGACCAACCACGGGAACCCCCCGCCACCATAGGCCTCGTCGAAGGGCACTGCTCCCCAGCCGGCCTGGACGTACTGGTCGTACGCGTCCTTGAACGCTGCGGGGGTCACGACGGCATCGCCGTCAACTCGACTACCTTCGTCGTCGCCGATCACGTTCGTCGGGGACCACACCTCGCTCATCAACCGACCGAACTCTTCGAGCACTCCGAACACCGCGTCCGCCTCGACGTGCGCGAACGCTTCCAGCTCGGCCACTCGAGCGAGGTCGACGACATGGGACAGGAGAAATCGGATGTCGTCGAGAGGTGGCGCGTACTCGGACATGCCTTGACCCTACGCGGCCGTCGCGGCGGCGAGAGAGGCGCTCCCCGGGCGGCAGCCGATCTCGAGCGGAGCCTGTTCACTTCTCGATGGGAGGACTCGAGCCCTCGGGAACGGGACTAGCTCCGGGCGCTGGCCGAGCTGACCTACGCTACCGACTTCGCGTCACCGACACGGCGCAGACGTCGCTCGCCGGCTCGGTCTCGCCAGCACCCGGGCGTCCTATCTGCGGGACCGGTTGCTGAAGAAGGGCACGATCGCCGCCGACGGTCCGAGCCTGCGTTTCACAGTTCCCGGCATGAGCGGCTACATCCGCCGCCAGGACGCACCGAGCTGATGGGCCCGGTGTGATCCCACGTGCGGAGACGTGCACGCTCGCTCTCTAGAGTGAACAGCGATGGGGCAACCCGTGGCGAAAAGGATCCTCGTCGTGGAGGACGAATCGCTCATCGCAGACGCGGTGGCCGCTCGCTTGGGGAACGAAGGCTACGACGTGTCGATCGCCGACGACGGACCTTCGGGTGTGTCTCGTTGTGCCGAGCTCGCACCGGACCTCGTCGTGCTGGACCTGATGCTGCCCGGCCTCGATGGGCTCGAGGTGTGCCGCCGCATCCAGAGGGACCGCCATGTTCCCGTCCTGATGTTGACAGCTCGCGACGATGAGACCGATCTCGTGGTCGGACTGGCGGTCGGCGCCGATGACTACCTGACCAAACCGTTCAGCATGCGCGAGCTCGTGGCCCGGGTGCAGGCACTGCTCCGGCGAGCCGACGCGACCGAGCCAGCTAGTCCGTTGGCTCGACTCGGCCCCATCCAGATCGACCGCGAATCCCGTCGAGTCCGTCGAGGGACAGAACGGGTGCACCTCACACCTACCGAGTTCGACCTGCTCATCTGCCTGCTCGACCGGCCCGGACGGGTGCTGACCCGAGAGCACCTGCTCGTCGAGGTGTGGGGCTACCGCGATGGCGCAGGCGCTCGCACAGTCGATTCCCACGTTCGCGCGCTGCGACGCAAGCTCGGTGACGACGTCGTGCGTACCGTGCACGGTGTCGGCTACGCGCTCGGCGACACGCCGGCCGACTACGCCGACGGGGCCGGCGTGGTCGACGTGGTCGACGAGACATCGCCCAACACACGGTGAACCCCCTCAGCCGTCTGCGCTCGATCAAGGTGAAGTGGAGCATCGTCATCGTCGCCGCCGTCGTGGTGACGCTCGCCGTGAACGAGATCGGTCTGATCCTGAACTTCAGGGCGATGTTCCGCGCCGGTGTCGCGGCGGTGATCGCGCTTCTCATGGTCCAGCTCCTGGCCCGGGGTATGACGTCGCCACTGCGCGAGATGGAACGGGCGGCGACGGCGATGGCGGGTGGCGATCACGGCCAGCGGGTTGCGTTGCGCTCATCTGACGAAGTGGGCCGCCTGACGAGCGCGTTCAACCACATGGCCGCCGAGCTCGCCGAGGTCGATCGCCAGCGCCGGGAACTCGTGGCCAACGTCTCACACGAGTTGCGCACCCCCATATCGGCCCTGCGAGCGACGCTCGAGAACCTCGTCGATGGCGTCGTGCCGCCCGAGGCCGAACTGCTGGAGACGATGCTCACCCGAGTGGAGCGACTGCAACGCCTCGTGACCCAGCTGCTCGACCTGAGCCGACTGGAATCCGGTGGAAGTCCGTTGCATCCGGGGCACTTCCCGGCTGCCGAGCTGCTCAACGAGGTGGCCGAGGAGGCGATGTTCCACTCGCCCGACCTGACAGTGGCCGTCGATGTCTCGCCCTCCGACCTCACCGTCGACGGTGACCTCGAACGGATCCACCAGGTGCTGGCCAACCTGGTGGAGAACGCGACGCGCTACAGCCGTGCAGACGGTGAGGTTCACGTGGCGGCCCGGAGTTCGGGCGACATGGTCGTGTTCGAGGTGATCGATTCCGGACCAGGCATCGCCGAGGAGAACGCCTCCCGGGTGTTCGAGCGGTTCTACCGGGCCGATGGATCCCGTTCTGCTCACGACGGAGGTGCTGGCCTCGGTCTGGCGATCGCCCGCTGGATCGTCGACCTCCACGGCGGCAGGATCCATGCCGAACGGGCTGAGCCCCACGGGTGCCGGATGGTCGTCGAGTTGCCGAAGGCCTCGCTGACGAACGGGTCAAGGTCATGATGCGTGCGGTCATGGATGTCGCTGGGCGCGAGACGCGAAAGCCACATCAGCGGGCATCCTGTCGGGACCACCAAAGGAGATCCTCATGGACGACAAGACCCTGCCTACCGAGGACGAACTGCGCGACCGGCTCACACCGCTGCAGTTCGAAGTCACCCAGAAGGCCGGCACCGAGCCAGCATTCGCCGGTGAGTACTGGGATGCGCACGACCCCGGCACCTATCGCTGCATCGTCTGTGGCGAAGCACTGTTCAGATCGGATACCAAGTTCGACTCCGGGACGGGATGGCCGAGCTTCTGGGAGGCGATCGACCGCTCGAAGGTGAAGCTGCTCGACGACCATGCTCACGGGATGACCCGTACAGAGGTGCGCTGCGCCCGTTGCGACGCCCACCTCGGCCACGTCTTCCCCGACGGCCCGAACCCGACCGGGGAGCGGTACTGCATGAACTCGGCGTCCCTCGACTTCGAGCGGGCGGACGGCGACGAAGTCAACCAGACCTGACATAGTCTCGGCACCCGTGCGTCCACGCCTTCTCTGCCGAACGCTGGCCACAGTAGGGGCCTGCGTGACGAGCTTCGGCGCCTTCGCACTGGCCACTGCTCCGTCTGCCACGGCCCTTGCTCGCGAGCGAACCCAAACGAGCTCGTTCGAACATGTGCGCCTCTACGACAGCAAGGTCACCGTCGAACGCAGTGGATCAGTCCTGATCGAGGAGTCGCTCGACTGGGACTTC
>JBBSGQ010000071.1:0-11624 GCA_038253965.1 Acidimicrobiales bacterium
GGGGGGGGGGGGGGGGGGGGGGCACCCTGCTTTGCTGTGTCGAGTCGATTGCCGAGGTCGTCGAGCTGGGCGTCGCTGAGCGCTCGACGAACCTGAGGGAACATCTCGCCTTCTTCTTCCTCGACGTGGTGACGCACCAGTTCGATCAGCACGGTGACCTTTGGGTGGAACCGTTCGTCGCTCGGGTTGAGCTTCTCGAGCTCGGACAGCGTCCACTTGACTATGTGGTGTTCCTCCAAGGCCTCGAGCACGTCGCCTTCGGTGTCGAGCACTGTGAGCCGTACCGCGGGATAGAACACCTGCTCCTCGATCACCGCATGGATCGACAGTTCTCTGATGATGTCCTTGGCCAGGTCGTCGCGAGACTGGTCCGCTCGGTCGGTTGTGTCTTCGTACCGAGAGAACAACCGTTCCACGGTGCGATGATCGTTCTTCAACAGGTTGATGGCGTCCATTGACACTCCCGGTCAATCGGCAATTGCCCCGGTCGGGGCCGGCCGCTTCTTACCCGTTCTGTCGAATCTCATACCGTCGACCTCCCGGTCACCGAAGCGGCAGTGCATACAGTGACGCGATGGACCTGGGCATCCAAGGCCGAAGGGCTGCAGTCGCCGCGTCTTCAGCAGGACTCGGTCTCGGCACCGCGCAAGCGCTCGCGGCCGAAGGGGTGCGAGTCGCGTTGTGTGGAAGAGACCAGGACCGCTTGACCGCAGCTGCGGCCACCATCGCCGCCGCGGGCGGTGTTGCAGGGGCGATAAACGCCGATGTGTCGCGCATCGAAGGAGCGACCGGTTTCGTCGCGGCCGCCGAGGAGGCCCTCGGTGGGATCGACATCCTCGTACCCAACGCCGGCGGCCCTCCGATCGGCACATTCGCGTCGACGGATCTCGGCGCCTACGCGCCGGCGCTCGAGCTGAACCTGCTGTCCGCGGTGGCCATGTGCAAGGCAGTCGTACCCGGCATGCAACAGCGCGGCTGGGGTCGCGTGGTGGCCATCACGTCGGTCGCCGTACGCCAACCGGTAGCCGAGATCATCCTCTCGAACACCGCCCGCACAGGGCTCACCGGGTTCCTCAAGACTCTGGCCCTCGAAGTTGCCCCCTATGGCGTCACCGTCAACTCGGTGCAACCGGGCTCGCATGCAACGGATCGGCTGAGAGCAAACTACGGCGGCGACCTGTCAGCGGCCGCGGCTGCGACACCGGTCGGCGACGTCGGTCGCTCCGAGGACTTCGGTGCAGTTGTCGCCTTCCTGTGCTCGGACCTCGCCAGGTTCGTCACCGGCGTCGCCCTGCCGGTCGACGGTGGCGCCTACCGCGGCCTCCAGTGACGAGCGGCGACGGACCATCCTCCACTCGAACGCTGCCGGCCGTCGACTACTTCTCGGTCGACGTGTATGAGCGCGAGCGTCGGGCGATCTTCGGTGCGGAATGGTTGTGTCTCGGCTTGTCCGACTGCGTGAGCGCGCCCGGGTCGTATCTGGCCGACGCCGTCGCCGGCTGGCCCCTGTTGGTGGTACGCGACTCAGCAGGAACGCTTCGGGGGTTTCACAACGTGTGCCGTCACCGGGCCGGACCGCTGGTCGATGACGGTTGCGGCTCATGCCGGTCACTCGTCTGTCGGTATCACGGCTGGGCCTACGGACTCGACGGCTCGCTGCGGTCGGCTCGCGACTTCGGGCTCGGGCCGGCTGACGACGTCGTCGTCGACGGCCTCGATCTCCTGACGATCCAGGTGACCGAGTGGCGGGGACTGCTCTTCGCGTGCCTCGACCCTGATGCCCCGCCCTTCGACGCCTGGCTCGGTGGCATCGCCGGAGCGTGCGAACGGTTCCCGATCGAGACCTGGCGGCCGACCGAGCGAATCGTGCACCGCATCGCATGCAACTGGAAGACCTACGGCGACAACTATCTCGAGGGGTACCACATCCCACTCGTGCACCCCGCCCTCAGCCGAGCCATCGACCCGAGCTCCTACGAGGTCGACGTGCACGACGGATGGGTGCAACACCGGGCAGCCGCCCGTGCTGGCGCGCTGGCCACCGGCACCTGGCTGTGGCATTGGCCCAACTTGGCCCTCAACCTGTACGAGCACGGCATGAGCGTCGAGCGCTGGTACCCGACAGGCCCGACTAGCTGCGTGCTGGTGCTGGACTTCTGCTTCGCCACGGCTGAGGGTGCCGCTGACGCAGGCGAAGCCCGCAACAGACTCGACATCGAAGGGTCGACCCGCATCTGCGAGGAGGACAAGGCGATCTGCGAGGCCGTCCAGCGCAACTTGACAGCTGGAGCGTACGAAACCGGCCTGCTGAGCCCGCGCCACGAGGCGGGTGTGGCCGACTTCCACCGCCGGATCCTGGCCGCAAGAGGCGACTGAGCTCCGCGCTACTCGACCGGGAGGCGGGCGAACAGCTCGGTCTTCTGCTCCTCGAACTCCTCGAACGAGATCTTCTCGGCATCGAACTGCGCATGAAGGGCCTCGACCAGCTTGAGCAGCTCGGCGGCGGAGAGCTCGGGGCCGAAATCGGACACCGACACGTCCATCAGGTTCTCGTCCTGTCCCGCGTTCTCCTTGCGATCGATCTTGTCCTGCCGCTTGGCCGCGGCCTTGGCCTTCTTTGCCCGGTCTCGCTGCAGCTTGTCGAAGGTTGTGCGTTGCGCGCCCATGAGAATCTCCGTTCAGCGTCGACGCAGATGCGACGGGCTTCCACGAGGGAACAGCCCGGATCAGCCCTGAGGAGTGTAGCGGTAACCGCCCCCGACCACGACTCATCGGGCCGGACTGTCCTGCTCGGGCTTCTACGTCACAACGGCGAACGACAGGGTGCACCTCAGAACGGCTGTGTCGGGGCCGGTCGGCGTGACGGCGACGCGATGCAGTGCGGTGCCGAGCTGCTCGACCTGTAAGGCGGTGGGACTCCCGCCGACGCTGATCCGGATCCCGTCCGTGCGGATCTCGGCACCGTGGATCGCGCAGTGGATGGCTGATACCAAGAGGTCGACCGCCGCAGGTCTGCCCGGCCGGGTCACCGCCAACGCGATCAGGTGGTCGTCTACGAGGGCTTGGACCCGGTGGGGTTCGGCCAGCCAGAGTGCCCCGGTGCCGTCGGGCTCCCGCCAGTGGGCCACCACCGGCATGAACTGGGCCCAACCACCCCAGTCATTGTCGCTCGCCTCGGCGCCGAGCATGAGATCGTCGAACAGTGCGGCGGTAACGAAGCGTCCACCGGGTAACTCGCGTCGGATCTGGCGCGCTCCGTCGAAGTGGAGGAAGCTCGCCCGATCGGCCTCGTCCGCCGGGGCGACCGCCAAGCGGCCGATCAGCGGACCGGCCATGAGGTCGTGGCCGTGGTCGACCACCGGTGCGTCGAGATCCGGCAGCGGCGCGAGTGGTCGGCCGAATGACGCCCAGATCCACAACGCCATCAGCGTGACAGTTCTGGTGGCGTCAGGACCGTAGGACCGGGTGTACGGACCGCAGAAGTTGCCCAGCCCGGCGTGGTGGAAGGTAGCCGCTTCGTGCCAGATCGCGGCTTCCACGCGGGCGCCCGCGCTGGCGAACCACGACGTTGGTGGGAACGTCCTCCAGAGCGCAAGGGCGTAGAGGTCGATGCCGTAGTACGTCGGTGAGTTGAACTCGTCGAATGCGCCGAACCGGTCGAAGCGCTCGACCACGCTCGCCGCGAACCGCTCAGCGCCTAGCGTCTGGTCGTCGTCCTGACGCCGGCGTCCACACCAACCATCGAGCCATGCGTGCATGAGAGCCGGGTTGGCGTAGCTCGGGCGGAGCCGACCTTCGGCCTCTTCGCCCACGCAGGCGAGGTGCACCGCTGCCAGCATCTGTGCTCGCCGCTCGTCGGACAAGCGTTCAGGGAAGTCCTCGAGCATGAGCGCAAAGGTCGTACCGACGAACTGTCGCCAGTTCGGGTCATAGTCGTCCCACATGACCGGCTCGTCGGGCGGGAACGGCGCTTCGGGAAACCGGGCGAACGTGCCGTGGAAGGCGGTTCCCGGTTCGTCGTACTGCAGGCCGAGCAGCGCGAGGATCGCCGCGTCCGCTTCGCGCTGGTCAGCTGGATCCGTCGAGCCGAGCAACCCGTAGGCCACCCATGCACTCTGCGGCGTGAGATGGACAGACCGGGCCGGGATCGAATCGCCGAAGCTGCCGGCCGGGTTGTACACCAGGTGCGCCGCTGGGTCCCACCACTGCCGAGACCAGGCGAGCGACCACGCGGCCAGGTCCTCGGCTGCGGCGGCGGGCCGGACTTCGGTCACTGCCCGGGCGTGTGCGTGTCCCCGTCGGAGCCAGAGCCGGCCGTCATGTCGGCCGACTCGAGTGGTTCGGCCGCGGCCCCCGGCGCCCGAGCCTCTCCCAGGCCGTCGCTGATGCGATCGAGCGTGGACTGCTCGAGATTGGCGTACACGAGGTGAGCGCCGGTGAAACGTCGGGCCTCAGCCACCAACGCATCACGATCGAGCTCGGTCACGAGCAGGGCGATCGTTGCTGTGCCCGGCTTCACGGCCTCCCGGAACCAGGCGACCCATTCGTCAGAGATGCCGATGTCGATGATCTGTGCGGTGACCGCCCCGGCTCCTGCGCCCAGGGCCGAGCCGGCCAGCAGCCCGACTGGTCCGCCGAGGAGCAAACCGAACAGACCGGCCCACATCGCGCCGCCGAGCGCAGCTCGCTTGGGTTGGGGATCCGTGGTCTCACGGACCATCGTCTTGCCGTTCTCGTCCTTGACCACGATGACCGCATCGCGCAACTTCAGCGATCCGTTCGCCGCGAGCCGGGTGGCGGCAGTCAAGAACTCCTGGGCCCGGAAGAGATCCTCGAAGGAGATGCCGACGAGTATCTGCGGCTCGCCAGTGCTCTGGTCGTCGTTGGTACTGACGTCATCGTGCTCATCGCGCATCACCCAAGCCTGGCAGGCAACTTCTGTCCGGTCGACTTCGCCTCTGTACTCCTCCGTTTGCCGCCCCGACGCGCGTGTCGTTCCCGCCAGGACGACGAAGCTGGAAGGATGCCTCGATGGCGATGCCGTGGAGCCGGTGCAGGCCCGTGGTGGTGAGGCGGGTAGGTCGCGGCTCGTGATCGTCACACCGTCGAGCGATCTGGCATCGATTGATCTCGCACCGATCCGCGTCGCGGTCGTGGGGTTGGGGATCGGTCGTCTCCACGTGTTGGCGTTCAAAGAGCTACGAAGTCGGTTTCGTGTGGCGATGGTGTGCGACGTCGACAGAGCGCGAGCCGACGAGGTAGCGGGATGGCTGCGGGGGGTGCGAGCAACAGCCGAGCTCGACGACGTGCTGGCCTGCCCCGATGTCGACGTGGTGACACTGTGCACGCCGCCATCGCTGCACCGCAGCCAGATTGAAGCGGTGCTGCGAGCGGGCAAGGACGTGATCTGCGAGAAGCCTCTCGTGGGGTCGGTGACCGAGGTCGACGAGATCGCATCTCTCGAGCGGCAGACCGGACGCCATGTAATGCCGATCCTCCAATATCGGTTCGGACGTGGCATACAGAAGCTGCGGCTGCTCGTCGACGCAGGGATCACGGGCCGACCGTACGTGGCCAACATCGACGTGGCCTGGCGACGGGGCGAGGACTACTACGCAGTCCCCTGGCGCGGGACCTGGGACGGTGAGCTCGGCGGCGTCCTGACGTCTCACGCCCTGCACGCCCTCGACATGACCATGTTCGTCCTCGGCCCACCGATCGCCGTGTGGGCGCGTACCGCAACGCTTGTCAACGCGGTCGAAACCGAGGATTGCGCAGTGGTCACGCTTCGCTGGGCGGATGGTTCGCTCGCCGCCATGTCAGCCACCCTCGGATCCGTCCACGAGCTGTCCCGGCACCGCTTCACCTTCCAGCACCTCTCCGCCGAGAGCGGGACCGCGCCCTATGCCAACGGAAGCGATCCCTGGACGTTGACGTCGGCCGACGATGCCACTGCCGCACGCGTGGAGAACACACTCGCCGGCGCGGCCGAACGAGGCGAGGACTACGCCGGCCAGCTCGAGCGCTATGCCGATGCCCGGGCCGAAGGCACCAAGCTACCAGTCACGCTGAGCGACGCTCGCCGCGTGATCGAGCTGCTCACCGCGCTGTACGTGTCTTCCCGAGAGGGACGCGAGGTCGAGCTGCCGCTACCCGCTGACCACATCGCCCTGAAAGGCTGGCGGCCGTGACAGCAGAACCATGACCGTGTCGGATGGACCACCTGTCGAGACCGATGGCGACAGCACGACGGTTGCCGGCCGGTGGACCTACCACTGGGGCGCCAAACGCCGGCCATACGTCGACCCGTTGCGCACCCCCGCCGGTCACGTGCTCACCCGTAACGCGCCTGGTGACCATCCCTGGCACCACGGTCTCTGGTTCGCGATCAAGGACGTCGACGGAGACAACTTCTGGGAAGAGATGGCGCCGTACGGGGTGCTGCGCCACAACGGGCCGCCAGAGGTCGAGCAGCTGCCCGACGGCCGCGTGACACTGCGAGGTGAGCTGAGCTGGATCCGACCGGACCGCGAGACGGTGGCCATCCACGAGCGACGCTCGCTGACTCACGTGCCGATCGACGATGCGACGTACGCCGTGGATCTGTCGACGGCGATCGTGCCGACCAGCGACGTTGTCCTCGACCGCACGCCGTTCACCACGTGGGGTGGCTACGGCGGCCTTGCCGTACGGGGTCCAGGCGACTGGCACGACACTCGCCTGTTGCTGGCCGACGGTCGTACCGTGGATCGGGTGATGGGCGAGCCGGGACCATGGTGCGCGTTCAGCGGAGTCGTCGGCACAGACGGTGTCGAAGCGGAGGCCGGGCTGGCCATGTTCGACGCTCCGACCAACCGCCGGCACCCGGTGCCCTGGTACGGAAGCACCCGGGCCGCCACCTACGGCGACGAAGGCTGGTCGAACTTCCTCAATGCCGCATTCCTGTTCCACGCGCCGATGCCCTTGACCGCGCAAGAGGAGCTCCGGATCGATCACCGCGTCGTCGTGCACGACGGCGATTGGGGTGACGGCAGTCTCCCTGGTCTGTACGCAGAATGGACCGATGAGCTGCGGGGGCGCCCGTGAGGGACCCATCCGAGGTACCCGGAGGTCACCGCGCGCCTGCGGGGTCACCGCCGTTCCCCGGTGGCATCGGGGTGAGTCATCTCCGCGTCTACGACTGGCCCGCGGCCGACGGGCTACGGGGCGGGACGCCGCATTGCCACACCGCGTGCACCGAGGCTTACATGGTCGTGGCCGGACAAGGTCGGGTGCAGACCCTCGGCGGCGACGGTCTCCAGGAGACGTCCCTCGAGCCCGGCTCGTTCGTGTGGTTCACGCCCGGGACCATCCACCGGTTGGTGAACGACAGCCGTGACCTCGAAATCATCGTGCTCATGCAGAACGCTGGTCTGCCCGAAGCGGGCGACATGGTGCTCACCCTCCCCGACGATGTGCTGGCCGACCCGGAGCGCTACGCCGAGGCGGCCGGTCTCCCCGAGGGTGTCCTCACGACCGACGGCGACGACTCTGCAGCACGCGCACGACGAGACCTCGCGGTGGCCGGTTTCTCGGCACTGCGCGCCACGATCGAGTCGGAGTCGCCGCCGGCTGACGACCTGCGTCGCTTCTACGCTCGGGCAACTGCGCTTGTCCGGCCTCGGATCTCGAAGTGGCGCGAGGTGTGGGCTAGCGGCCCCAAGATGGCGGTGGACGCCACTGACGCACAGCTTGCGGCGCTCGCCGCGGGCGACCCGTCCCATATGGCGGTATCAGCGGTGCATGCGTTGCCGCCCCCGCCCGACGTCCGGCGCTACGGGTGTTGCGGGACCCTCGGCGTTCACGTACCTGCCTAGTGTCGCCTCCGGCATCCTTTGCCCGCTCGACGCGGGCGCTCGATCAAGGTCCGGCCGCTTCTCGTGGCGCACCTTCGGTGCACGGTTCCTGTTCCGTCGAAGCAGGTCCTCGTCCTAGCTGCGGCACTTCGACGGCGTTATGAGAAATGGGTCTTCGGCCGCTCGAGCTGAACCCCGTCGATGACCAGATCGACCTTCTCGTTGTAGAAGCACACGAGTCCCCCCACCTTGATCGACTCCGGGAGCGGGAAGTCGTAGCCCCAGACGAAGTCTTCGTGGGTGGTGTCGCCGGTGGTGAGCGTCCAGTACCGGGCATCGCCCTTGTACGGGCAACTGGTCACGGTTTCGGTCGGCGTGAGCAGATCCATGCGGACGTCGGGCTTGGGCAGGTAGTAACGGGTCGGTAGTCCGGTCTCGAACAGCAAGGTCGCGTGCGTGGAGTCCGCCACGGTCTTTCCGTCGACCAGCACCTGTACGTGGCGGTCGCTGGCCAGTGCGTCGACTCGCGTGTAGGGGTTACGGGCGTGCACCCGCACCTCCTCGTTCTCCTCGAACCAGTGGTCGAGCGCGTCCCACTTGAACGTCACGAGGTCCCGCAGCTCATCCACCGGCGAATCGAGATGGCGAACCGCGGCCTTGACGGCCGTCCGGTCGCCGGCCTTGACGTCGTAGAGTTGGCCGTCGCCCCGGCTGGGCGAGCGTTTCGTCTCGCCGGTGTCGACGAGAAGGTCGGTGCGGACGTCCTCGGCCGGGAAGTAGTACGCCGGGTAGTAGGGGATCTCCCACACCAGCATCGCGCGGGTCGAGTCGACGATGGCTTCCCCATCCAGGTAGGCGCGGACCCGTTTGGATGATGGCTCGATCCGTATGCGGCTGTCCCGCTCAGAGCTGTTGTCGGTCATGTCCCGCTCTAACCCGAAAGTCGGCGGCAGGCTTCCCGATCTGGCGATCAAGGACTGGCGAGCTGCTGTGGGCGTGCACTGCCACAACGTGGCTGAGAGCAACATCCAGCAGGTCGATGACGTGGGGACCGAGATCGGGGGCGTGGACCATCGACGCCCATGGCCCCGCTCCGACGAGCCCGACGGCGACCGGCTCGACGCTCATCCGGTGGTCAGATCACTCCAAACCTTCGCCGGACAAGGCGATCACCGCGAACACCGCGCCCTGCGGATCGGCGACCGGCGCGAACCGGCCGACCGGCACCTCCATGGGCGGAGCCATCGTCGATCCGCCGGCCGCCTCGATCGCAGCCACGCTGGCGTCGCAGTCCTCGACGGCGAAGTACGTCAACCAGAGTGCAGGCACTTCGGCGGGCACCGGCGCCGGCATGGGCATCATGGCCGCCACGCTCTCGCCATCGAGCTTGAACTCGGTGTAGGGCATGTCGCCCTCACTGGTCGACGCGGTCCATCCGATCAACTTGGTGTAGAAGCTCTCGGCCGCGGCGGTGTCGCGGGTCTGCAGCTCGTTCCAGCAGAACGATCCGGGTGTGTTGGCCAACCCGGCACCCTTGTGGTCGGCGGCCTGCCAGAAGGAGATGAACGCGCCGGTCGGATCCTGGGCGACGAGCATCCGGCCGGCCGTCATCACGTCCATGCCCGGCATGATCACCGTGCCGCCGAGCTCCGACACCCTGCCCGAGATCTTGTCGACGTCATCGGTAGCGATGTAGGTCGACCAAACCGACGGCATCCCGGAGGCTTGCTGCTCCGGACCCATCCCGCTCATGCCAGCGGTCATCCGTCCGCCCTTGCTGAAGTTCACGTAGATGCGGTTGCCCTCGTCATCCAGCTGATCCTCGGCATCCCAGCCGAACACATGACCGTAGAAGCGCTTGCCCGCGTCGACATCGGTGGTCATCACGTCGACCCAACAGGGCCGGCCCGGCTCGTAGGCATCGAACTCGGTCTTCATCGTCGACCTCCCGGTCTCCTCAGCGTCGTGCTCCGACGGCACCGGACACTACCGAGGCCTTCCGGTTCATTGCAGCGAAACACCGGCTGTACGCCGTTCAACTGTAAAGAACGACGCGTGCTCCCCCTGAGCGACACCTTCGACCGGTTGGTGCAGCAAGGCGCGCAGCGCCTCGGGCGCACGTGGTTGGAGACGCTGGCCACCGGCACGCTGGCGGGCATGGAGGTGTGTGTGTGTGTGAAGGCCTATCCGACCCGGCATCGACAGGCCATCGAGTCAGCTCGCCACTATGTCGACGCCCTGCACACCGGTCGTGCCCCGCTCGGTCACCTGGACTGGCTCCGATGGCTCACCTACATGCTGGCGGGCAACGTCTTCGGCGGATTGATCTTCGTGACGGCGCTGCGGCGTCGAGCGTGCCGATAGCTGACGGTCACGACAGTGCTCAGCGCTCGAGGCGCTCCGACATCTCCTTGTCGACGAGGTCCGCGTAGTCCGGATGGTGCTCGATGTAAGAAGAGACGAAGGGACACTGTGCAACGACGTGGCGCTTCGTCCGGCGTGCCTCATCGAGAGCAGACCTCACCAGGAGACTGCCGAGACCCTCGCCCTCGTGATCATCCTCGATCTCGGTGTGGGTGAAGACGAGTCGGTCGTCCACCATGCGGTAGGCGGCGAAGCCGGCGACATCGCCGTCGACCACGATCTCGAACCGGGAGCTGTCGGTATTGTCTCGTACGTTCGGTGCCATGGTCGTCGTGGTCGCTCACGCCCCGGGTGTCGGCTGGAAGTCGGTCGTGTCCTCTGCATCCTTCATAGGGTGGCCACACGCGCATGTGTAGGTGTCTCCGTGTGGACAGGGCCGCTCGACTCGCAGGAGACAGTCACACTCGTCGTTCGAGCAGGTGAGGGTCGTGCCTGAGGTGTTGGTCATTCCCCCACCCTTCCCCGCCGGCGCATCCGAAACCAGTTCCTCGCGGTCCGTTGCCTGACCGAAAAGGCCTGAAAGTGCCGAAGGGTGCGTTTCGGCCGGTTCGGTGGCGGGCATCAATGCAGCACCCGACGGGAGGACTCGCGGTCGTGCGATGCCAGCCGAGCAAAGAACATCGAGTCGTGGTCGTCCTCATGCTGGCGGTGATCGTTCTCGCCGGGTGCAGTCAATCGAGCAAGTCCCAGCGCACGGCAAGGGTGACAGTTGCCCCGACCACGGCGAGCTCGACCACCGACGCTTCCACGAGCACGACAGCACCAAAGCCGGCGTCGCCCCGACCGAAGTTGATCCTCGCCCACAAGTTCACCGCCGCCCAACGCCAAGTCGCGCAGGGATACTTCGCCGCCGTCAGGGCTCATCTCAGAGCATCGGAGCATCCGACGCGTCATCCTTCTGAACTCGCCCTGACCTATTCGGGCGCCATGCTCAATGCCGCTCGCGCCGACATAGCCAGGTTGGCTCAAGATCACCACGCCGTTCGCCTTCCCGCAAAGACCAAATCCCTAGTACGTGTCGATGGGGTACGCATCAATGGCCTGACGGCGGTCGTGGACGTATGCACGGTCGATGACGCCATCGTCTACGAACAGCCCGTTGGATCCATAGTCGACTCTGATGTTGTGTCGCATAAGCGCCGCGCCACGCTCAGGTTGACTGCTGGACACTGGAAGCTCTTGTTCAGATCCTCAAAGGTCAAACAGGAAGGGGTGGGCGCGTGCGGGTGAAGCGCCCCGGGTCTGGTGACTGCTCCTTCTCTTGAGAGGATGGAGCGATGCCTGCACTTCCGAAGGGGCAGAGACACCCGGCCGAGTTGCGCGAGCGCGCGGTGCGAATGGTGTTCGAGCACCAGCACGAGTACC
>JBBSGQ010000072.1:0-11513 GCA_038253965.1 Acidimicrobiales bacterium
TCTTTCGCTGTTTCGTTGTGATGGCTCATGGCTCTTGACGTTTGTTGCTCTGGATCCAAGGCTGTGTCGCCCAGCCGGTGTCGCACCGGCGTACCGCTTTCAGCCGCCCGACGCGGAAGAAGTCGCCGCGACACACTCGGAACATCGACCCCAGTAGATGACCTCGGCTTGGTCGATCTCATAGGCCGAGTCGTCGGCGGCCGTCAGGCACGGGGTGTAGCCCACCGCACAGTCGACGTCGACCATGCGGCTGCACGTTCGGCAGATGAGATGGTGGTGGTTGTCGCCAACCCGGTCCTCGTAGCGAGCCGGCGACCCGGCGGGCTGGATACGCCGGAGGATGCCCTTGTCGGTGAGGATGCCGAGGGCGTCGTACACCGCCTGGCGTGAGATGGCACCGATCTCGGCCCGCACGACCTTGTCGATGTCGTCCGCGGTGCTGTGCGGTCGGCGGGACACCGCCCGCCCAACAGCCAGACGCTGGGCCGTGACGTGTAGGCCGTGCTGGTGGAGAAGCGCATCGTAATCACTCAACGGATATCTCCCTGGACACACCGAGAACCTAACGCCTTTTCTGGAGTAGGTCTAGATCTGGCTGGATACCAACTTCAAACAGATCGTCAAGGCTGAGCGGAGGTCCGCCGCCGGGGCGCGACGGCAGCGAGCAGACGAGAGCGCCGATCACCGTGGCCGGCGGCGGGTGACGATGGTGGTCACCGTCTACGAGCGACCTCGTGACCGGGTCGTCTCCCTTCTGTGTTGTCGGCGGCGAGGCCTCGGCGGCCGAAGATCCTCGGGCGCGTCGAGGAGGAACCCCCGGTCGGCTCGCGTGACTCCGCCGCCGGGACGCCGTAGGCGACGTTCGCCATCGCCATCGGTCGCCCACCAACTCGACGAGCCCACGGCGATCACTCGCTCGCGAGCTGCATCTCGGCCTCGGCGATGACGCGTTGCAGGTGCAACCCGCGAACCACGTCCAACGGGTGGGACGTTCCTCGGACAGCGGCGGCGAACTCCCGGCGCAGCGTGGCGAACGCGTCAGCGTCGACGACGGCTGTGCAGTCGATCTCCAGCGTCCCGCTCTGTCCGAACAGCTCGACGCGGGCGCGGTGCGGGTCCACTGCGGCAGTGGCACACAACGAGGCCTCACTAGCACAACCGGTGTCATGGTCGAGCAGCAGACCGAGCCAGCCGAGTGAGCTCCCGTGGGCCCGGACGCCGACGACCCGGCCGAGCGCTGCATCGAGCAGGTCGATCACATGCGGACCGAGGTCGAGCAGGGCGCCCCGCTCCAAACGCCACGGTGTGGCGAAGGGTCCGCCGAGCAGCGCACCGGACACAAACGCCCCTCGGCCACCCATCGGGTCGAACGCCTCCACCTGTTCGAGGAATGCACGGACCGCCGTCGCGTAGCGCCACGACAACACGACCATCGACGCCACCCCGGCCGTTTCGACGATGTCGGTCAGGAGCTCGGCACCGCCCAGGTCCGCGGCGATCGGCTTCTCCAAGAGGACGGACTTGCCTTCACGAGCGGCGGCGGCCGCGAGGTCCGCCTGGACATCGGGTGGCACCGCGAACGCCACCGCCTCGCAGAGTTCGAACAACTCCTGGATGCGACCACAGGCGGGGACGTGGTGCTGCGCCGCGAGCTGCTCGGCGGCCTCATGCCGCCGCGCCCACACACCGGCGAGCCGTGTCTCAGGGCCGGCCGCGAGGACCGGGGCGTGCACCATCGACGCCCACGGCCCTGCTCCGACCAACCCGACCGAGATCGGACCGTCATGCATGGGACGAGAACTCCGTTTTCACCAGGGTCTCCCGATCTCGTGATGTCCGCCACACGCTCGGATCCGCTCGGGACAGTACCGGTCCCTGCACGGGTCGTGGAACCCATCCCGTACTTTGAAGATCCGTGTGGTCGGGGCAGCCAGGGATCTGCACGGAACCCTGGTCTCGCTCCGTGAAGCGGTCCTCGAGCTCCTGGTCGACCCGATCGGCGTAGTCCGGGTGGTGTTCGACCCAGGACCCGACGCTGGGCAGCCGAACCTCGTCCTCAGGGGCATGGAGCACGCGGGCCGAGTCATGTCATCGAGCTCCAACTCCATCGCAGCGACCAGCTCGGCGTGATGACCCAACTGGGTCTCACCGACTGATTCGTTGCCAGGATCGACGGGTATGAGGCCAGAGCATGACAGTGGGTCGGTCGGAAGGCCAGAGCGGAAAAAGACACGATCGACGCACCAATGGGCCGCTCCAAGATGGGGCGGGCCGAACCGGCCGAAAAGGCGGCAAAGCCGCCTCCAAGAAGTCCTGATTCCGCCGACCGCGGGCGACGGTGACTGATGTCCGGGTACGACACGAGCGGCGCGGGCTGTCATGGTTGCCTACGCTGCGATACTGCTGCGCCAGTGGTGCGTGGCTTGCGAAGGAGGAGTCAGATGCGCAGGTTGGTAGCAGCGATCGCACTGGTCGTCTTGCTGTGTGTTGGTGGACTTGTCGGGGTCGTCGGGCCTTCGCAGCATGGCGGCCGTAACGTTGCCATGGTGGGTAGGCGGGTGCGTCCGGTGCAGCCACTCGTTGGCGCCGCCCGCTCGCCGGGTGCCGGACGGAACGTCGGGACGCTTGGCGGCAACGAGTGGGGCGGGGAGCTCGAGGGTTCGACGCACTAGGACTCAGGCATCGCTCACCGTTCACAAGGCACTGCGAAGCGACCTCGCCCCCGGTGGCTCAACCTCGACCGCCATAGCGTGGGGTGTCACCTCGGTCGCGCGCTGCTCCTCACCCGATCCGGATCGGAAGGGTGCGAGGACCGCGCACCTGTCCGGCTGACCATCGGACTGCGTCACGGTCGGCCAGGGTGAACCTCGGGAAAGCGGTCAACCAGACCTCGAGGGCTACGCGCAGCTCCATGCGAGCCAGATGAGATCCGGCACAGCGGTGGATGCCGAGACCGAAGGCGGCATGCCGATTCACCTCTCGGTCGATGAGCACCTCGTCCGCCTTTTCGAACGCATCGGGATCCCGGTTGGCGGCCGGGAAGGGGAGGAGCACCCAGTCCTCGGCCTGCATCGGGCAACCCTTGTAGTCCATGTCCTCGCGGACCAGGCGCGCCATCGTGACCGGTGCATAGGCCCGCAGCAGCTCCTCCATGGCTACCGGCAGGAGGTCCGGCTCGGCGACTAGGCGCTCGCGATCGGCCGGGTTGCCGGCAAGATGCCAAAGCGAGGCACCGATGGCGCTCCACGTGGTGTCGATGCCGGCGATGAGCAACAGCCCGATCGTTCGTCCGACGTGGCTCACCTCGAGCGGTTGGCCGTCGATCTCGGACGCCAGCAGGTAGGAGGTGAGGTCATCACGGGGGTTCGCGATGTGGTCTTCGATCTGCAGCCGGAGGTACTCGAAGAGCTCCATCATCTCCAGGGCGCGCTGCTCGAGCGGCATGGCCACGCCCTCGAGAACGTGGTTCACGAAGCCCCGGAAGAGGTCAGCGTCGTCCTGGGGGAGACCGAGCATGTTGGCGATGACCCGAACGGGGATGTGCTGGGCGTAGTCAACTGCACCGTCGACAAGGTCACGGTCGCCCATCTCGTCGATGAGCTGCTCGCAGTACGCGCGCGTGGAAGCCTCGAGCTTGTCGACGGCCTGTGGTGCGAACGCTGGGAGCAGGACCCGGCGAGCGCCGCGGTGAAACGGTGGGTCCGAGGAGATGGGTGGGGCGATCCCGGCCGGCGCGAACTCGAGAGGCGGACGATGCTCTGACATGACGATGCTTCGCGAGGTGAAGCGCTCCGTGTCGTAAGCGATGGCGGCCACGTCCTCATGTCGGGTCGGTAGCCAGCCCCCGCCGTAGCGGTCGGTGTGGGCCACCGGGCACGTCTCGCGCAGCTTCTCCCAGATGACGAACGGTTCGCCGGCGTAGACGTCGTCGGTGTGGTCCCAGTCGGTGGCCCAGTCGGTCACCGGGTCATGGTCGCCCATCAGTCCGCCTCCTCCATCGTGATCGCTTGCTCAGGGCAGTTGGCCACGGCGAGGCGGGCCCGATTCTCGTCCGCCGGTGCCACGCTGCCGTCTCCAGACACCATGGCGTTGCCGATCTCATCGGGCTCGAAGACAGTCGGAGCCAACGCGTAGCACCGCCCGTGGCCCTCGCAGCGGTCGGCATCAACCCGCACCTTCATGTCCCCACCTCCTCGGCGTTGACGAGGCCGTTGAGGCGCTCGATCGTGTCGATGAACTCTTCCACCATCTCGAGCATGACGCGGCGGGTCGGCTGGACCGTGTTCATGGTGCCGACGACCTGCCCGACGAAGTAGGTCACAAGGTCGTTGGCGCCGGTTCCTTGTTTGGCTGCGACGCGGTGAATGCGGCGCATGGCGTCGCTGATCAGCAGTGGCTGGATCGGCATTGGCAGCGGGCCCGGGCCGTCGGGCCGCTCCCACTCGTCGGTCCATGCGGTGCGCAGCATGCGCGCTGGCTTGCCGGTCATCGACCTCGAGCGAACGGTGTCTCCGAGACCGGCGGCCAGGAACTTGTCCTTGACGGCCGGTGGTGTCTCGGCTTCCTCAGTCGTGAGCCACACAGAGCCGCACCACACGCCGTCGGCACCGAGCGCCATGCCGGCGGCGAGCTGACGCCCGCGGGCGATGCCGCCTGCCGCCAGAACGGGCACCGGGCTCACCGTGTCGACCACCTCGGGCACCAGCACCATCGTGGCGATCTGGCCGGTGTGGCCCCCGGCCTCGGTGCCCTGGGCGACGATGAGGTCCGCCCCGGCTGCGGCATGTTTGCGGGCATGCTCGACGGAGCCGGCCAATGCGGCCACCGGGATCCCGGCGGCGTGAGCTCGCTCGATGAAGTGGGCGGGGGGCGGCCCGAGCGCCGAGGCGACCAGTCGCGTCCTGTGGGTGAAGAGGACATCGAGGAGCGGAGCCATGCTCTTCGGGTCGACCCGCATCCCGCCGATGCCGCGGCCCGGACCCTCGTCGTCCGGAGCGGGCGGAACGTCATAGCGCTCGAGCAGCCCGTCGACCCAGGCCAGGTGCTCCTCGGGCAGGAGTTTGCGGAGCTCAGCCGGACTCAGGCCGCCCTCCTCTGCCCCTGTGAACCTCGACGGGACGAGGAGATCGACCCCGAACGGCTTGCCCTTGACCTCCGCCTCGATCCAGGTGAGGTCTATGTCGAGCTGCTCGGGGCTGTGGGCCACGGCACCCAGAACACCGCAGCCCCCGGAGTTGCTGACAGCAGCGACGACGTCGCGGCAATGGCTGAAGCCGAAGATCGGCACATCGACACCGACGAGCTCGGTTGCTGGGGTACGCACGGCAAGGCCTTTCGCTGGGGACTGTCAACGGCGAGCCCGGAGACTTTCGCCTGCCCGACGGGGGCGCAGCGGCAACGTACCTGCTCGCGTTCTCAGATGGACCCGAGCCAGGTCGGGGCCCGGTCGAGGAGGTACTCGCTGACCGCATGACACTGTTCCAAGGTGTCGCACAGCAGCTCCTCCTGACCCGTGTACACCTCAGCCAGCGAGACCTCCACTTTGGCCACGATGCCGACGGTCCGGTCGGCACCATCGGTGACCGACGCGAAGGAGTCGATGGCGGACACCTCGAGAGGGAGGTCAGGTCCTCCGATACCGGCCAGCTCGGTCGCCAGCACAAGGAGGTCGGGACCGTGCGGGAGCGGGGGCAGGCTCCAGTTGAAGTGGAGCGGGAAGTGGTGCAGATCGGGCGGGTCGGTGCCGTCGTCGAGCTCGAGCATCAGGTCCTCGAACGACAGCAGCACCCGGGGATCGATCTCGAGCGCGAGGTGAAGGTCGAGCGGTCCGCCACAGGCGTCCTCGGGATGGAGATCCACCTCCCATGCCTGTCGCAAGGAGTACGTCTCGACAAAATGGCGCTCGTCGTGAACATGGAACCCGTGCCTGATGACATGGTCTTTCAGGTCGGCGACGAAGCCGGCCACGTCGATCACGGCCAACTGAGCGCTCCTCGCAAGGTTCGGTAACTGTTGCGCCCAGCCTGCCACGCCACCACGGTTGCAAGGCTAGGTTGCGCCGCCCGAGACGGTCGCCCGTTCCGAGCGACCGTTGAGCTGGCAGTGACGAGGACGATGCGGCGATGAGTGACAGCGGTTTGCTGGGCGTGCTGCACGCAACTGTCGACGCAGTTCAGACGGCGCTCGGCGACGTCGACGACTGGGGACCGGCGGGAACGCGACCGGGTCAGTACCGCAGTGACATCGTGGCTGATGCGGCAGCCGTTGAGCGGCTCACGTCGGCCGGTATGGGTGTCCTCTCCGAGGAGAGCGGGCGGCATCATCCCGAGCGTTCCATCACCGTGGTGGTCGATCCGCTCGACGGGTCGACGAACGCCTCGCGGGGACTGTCCTGGTGGGCCTGCAGCCTCTGTGCGGTCGACCAGCAGGGCCCGACGGCGGCGGTGGTGGCCGACCTCGTGCACGGCACCCGATACACAGCCGTGCGGGGTTCGGGGGCCTGGGCCGACGGGGCGGCCCTCACCGCATCCGGTTGCACGCGCCTGGACGAGGCGCTGGTCGGGGTGAACGGCCTGCCGGATCACCATCTCGGTTGGGCCCAGTTCCGGGCGCTCGGTGCGGCCGCGCTGGACCTGTGCGCCGTGGCCGCTGGGCGGATGGACGCGTACGTGGATGTCACCCGGGACGGCCTTGCCCCCTGGGACTACCTCGGCGGTCTCCTGGTCTGCCAGGAAGCCGGCGCCGTGGTCGAGGAGGTCAGGCAGCGCGGACTCGTCGAGACCTCTAGCGGCGTGCGGCGCTCGCCGTGCGCGGCTGCCACGCCTGTTCTGCTCGAAGCGTTGCGCAGCGCTCTCGGCAGTCATGCGACCTAGCTGCTGAGCTGGCCGAGGGAGCACCGTGGGCGAACCGCCGTAGGCTGGCTCAGGTGCTCAGACGGCTTCATGTGTTGCTCCTCCGCCTGTACCGGCTCCTTCCTACGACGGGCCGTCGCTTGGTCGTGCGCGCCATCGCTCCCTCCTTCACCGTCGGTTCGATGTGCGTCATCGAACGCGAGGACGGCGCCGTGCTGCTCGTCCGCCACGTGTATCGCAACCGCTGGGGCGTTCCCGGCGGTCTCCTCAAGCGGGGTGAGGACGCCGCCGACGCAGCGCTTCGCGAGGTGCTCGAAGAGGTCGGGTTGCCGATCGACCTGGTTGGTGAGCCAGCGGTCGTGGTCGACGCCGCCCCACAGCGCGTCGACATCGTGTTCCGGGCGCGTCCCACAGCCGAGGTGAACGGCGAAGAAGTCACTCCGGGCTCGCCCGAGATCCTCGAAGCTCGCTGGTTCCCGGCCGCTGGCTTGCCTGCACTGCAGCACGAGACCGTCACTGCGTTCGTCGCGTTGGCCCGGACCGCTCACCGGCCACCGGCGCCGTCGGTCCTCGGCACGTCCCGCGACGTGGATCGGCGGATCGAGTCCGCCGATCTCCCTGGCCTTGCCTGAAGCGACGACGACGCGACCGGCGCACCTGCTCGCAAAAGGGTAGCAACGAAGCCGGTACGCTCGGCCCTTGCCGGGCGCTTAGCTCAGTTGGCTAGAGCGCTGGCCTTACAAGCCAGATGTCGGGGGTTCGAGTCCCTCAGCGCCCACATCGTCGGTTGCAAACGGGCGTCAGGAGAAGCACGGTCACGCTCGGGGTAGCGTCGGCTTCCCGATCGGGATCACGAGGTGGCGCGGTGGGCGACGACATCATCGACCTCTGGGTCAACATCGTTACGGAGCAGTCCGCATCAGCGTTCCTGGGGCAACGGCCGAACGCCCACATCCCCGATTACCTGGGTGGGTCGGGCGAGGCCGGCCTGGGGGTGGATGCACTTCTCGAACGGATGGACGCTCTGGGGGTGGCGACCGGTGTGCTGACGCCGGGCCTCTCCCTCACGGGTGTCGAACAGGCGCTCGAGGTGGCCGACGCTCATCCCGGAAGGTTCTTGGTCGCCGCTATGGTCGTCGATCCGGCCAAGCCGACGCGCAACGTGACCCACCTGCGCGAGCTGGTCCAGCACCCGAAGCTCGTCATGGTCCGGGTCGCTCCTCTGTTCACCCAGGTGCCGATCGACGACCCCAAGCACTATCCGATCTACCAGCTGTGTGAGGAAGTCGAGCTCCCAGTGGCCATAAACGTCGGGGTGCCAGGGCCGCGGGTCCGGTCACGGGTACAGCATCCCGGCCTGCTCGAGGATGTGTTGATCGACTTCCCCGAGCTGACCGTGATCGGCGCGCACATGGGCCACCCGTACGAAGAGTTGCTCATGAACTACATGCGCAAATGGGACAGGCTCTATCTGTCGTGCACTGCGTACGCGCCGCGCTACATCGATCCTGCCCTCATCGCGTTCATGGGCACGTCGCGGTATCGCGGCCGGGTGCTGTGGGGGAGTGACGACCCGTGGTTCCCCATGCAGCGATCCTTGGACGAAGCGAGGGCGCTGCCGCTCGACGACGCGGCGACGGCACTGTTTCTCGGCGGTACGGCCAGTCGGCTGCTCCATCGCCCCGAACGCCGGCCCGCCGTGACGAGGCCATGAGGCCGACGACGGCGGCGGCGTAGTCGTCACCGGCGACCGGGCGGCAATGTCTGGCCTGTGGGCGGTCCCAGCGGGCCTATGTCACGGTTGAGTAGTGGTTGGCCTCGGCGAGCACCTGTCGTCGACATCGTTGTCGCGTACCAGGAACTCGCCGAGACGTACCCATCCGGATCCGCCGCCACTGTGGAGCAGGGCGTCTCGCTCACGTGAAGGCATTGTCCCGGTCCCGGATCACGAGAGCGTCAACCGAAAGACAACGCTTGCTCAACTGTGACCGCGCCGACCTGACCGAACCGGCACGGTGTCGTCACCCATTCTCTGTGAGCGGGCGAGAAGGTCCGCCCCCGCGCCCGTTGTGGGTCGGAGCTGTTCGGCGGGCACGGGCCGACCCAGGAGATAGCCCTGGGCCCGGGTGATGCCGAGCTCGTGGACGACGTCGAGGTGTTCCCTCGTCTCGATGCCTTCTGCGACGACCATCAGCCCCAGGCGATCGGCCATGGTCGTGATCGCTTCGGCGATGATCCGGCTGTCGGCGTCGGTCGTGAGCCGTTGGGTGTAGCTCGTGTCGAGCTTCAGCACACTCACCGGATATCGACGAAGGTAGTTCAGCGACGAGTAGCCGCAACCGAAGTCGTCGAGCGCGAGCTGAAGGCCTGCGTCGCGGAGCCGGTGCAGCGATCGATCCACGTCATCCAAGCGGTCGAGCAGGACGCTCTCGGTCAACTCGAGCACGACCTTGTCCACCGGCACCGCGCTGGCGCGGATGAGCTCCAGGACCCGATCAGCGAAACAAGGATCGGCGAACTGTCGACCGGACACGTTCACGCCGATGTTGAGGCCGTGGAGCTTCGGGTGTTGGCGCTCGAGCCGACCACCCAGCTCGAGCGCTGTGGCCAGCACTTCGTAACCAAGGGGGATGATCAGTCCTGTCTCCTCGGCCAGGGGCACGAAATCGTCTGGTCCGATCACGCCGCGCGAAGGATGGATCCAGCGGACGAGACCTTCAGCTCCACGGACCTCGAAGGTGTCCGTATCGATCACCGGCTGGAACCACACCTCGAGCTGGCCCGTACCCAGCGCAGCTCGCAAATCGTTCTCCAAGCGGAGACGCTCGGTCACGCGAGCGCGCAACGCGGCGTCGAACACCGAAGCCCGGTTCTTGCCACGACGCTTCGCTTCGTACATGGCGGTGTCCGCATCCCGGATGAGATCCTCGGGGCAGGTTCGACCGTCGAAGTCGACAGCGATGCCGACACTCGCGCTCAGTTGAGCCTGGGTCGTCGGCAGCTGCACCATCTGGTGAGCGGTGGCCAGGATGCGCTCAGCGACGGCCAGAGCGGAACCGCTGTCGGCCAGGTCGGGGCAGATCACGACGAACTCGTCATCGCCGAATCGACCGAGCACATCGTGGGACCGGAGGCAGCTTTCGAGGCGTCGGGCCACCGCGGTCAGCAGCTCGTCTCCGGCGCCGTGGCCGAGCCCGTCGTTGACCACCTTCAGGTTGTCGAGATCGATGAAGAGTACAGCGAGCCGAGTTGCGGCGGGGTTGCTCGGCCGCTGCGCATCGGCGAGCAGCTCCATGATCGCCAGGCGGTTCGGCAGCCCGGTCAGAGGATCCCGACGAGCCTGGCGGGCTAGCTCGACCTCCACGGACTCCTGTTCCGTGATGTCGCGAAGCGTCGCTGACAAGTACGTGACATGGCCAGACGGGTTGCGGTGGGGCTGCAGCAGGGCAGACATCGTGAGCCTTCGACCGTCGGCCGCCAGAAGCTCCACTTCGCCGCGCCAGGCGCGACCGTCGTTGACCGCAGGGATCGCCTCGGCCCACACCCGCCTTCGAGTCTCGGCGGTCATGATGTCATCGGCGGACCGGCCCACGATGTCTGCTCCGAAGGTCCGGCGCGCTGCGGCGTTGGCCTGCAAGATGCCGACCCCGCCAGTGACGAGCATCACGCAGTCCGATGTTTCCTCGAGGACCTGCAGAAGCCGCCGATGCTCCTGCTCGGTCTCGAGCTCCTGGGTCACATCCTGCAACGACGCGATGGCGCCCGAATCGCGACCTTCGGGATCGTGCAAGGGATGGATCATCCCCCGTCCATCCCGCAGTGCCTCGGGTTTCGACGGCTCCGAAGAGCTCGGGCCCGGGGCTTCGGTGTCCGGGCCGCCGCTGCGTCGGCGTGCCGCCTCGGTGGTAGCCATCTCCGTCGCCCCTCCGCCCGCATCACCCACGGCTGATGCGTCGTATGTTCACCCGCCGGTGAGACGGGCGACGACCGGAGCCATCGGTTCCATGGCATCTTGCTGCACTACTATGTAGGACGCGTGCCACCGTTCACGGCGGCCCTCGAGGTCCTCGCAGATCTGCTCGATGGAGCCGATCATCGCATGAGGGAACGCTGCAACATCGGGCGGCGCCAGGCCGAACGCCGGTGCCACCTTGTCGATCAGATCCTCGCGATCGTCGGTCACCATGCAGGCGAACGTCAGAAGGTTGATCTCGAGGTCGTCGAAGCGGTCACCCGCCCCCTCGCGGACCCAGGCCAACTTCTTGTCCGTCTCGGCGGCCAGGCCGGTCCGGGCTGCATCGGCATCCGCTGCGCCGTTGGGCATCGTAGGGTTGATCCCGATGATGTCGGCCTCGCGCCCGGCGATCGTGAGCACCCGCTTCTTTCCGCCGCCGATCAGTAGCGGGGGGTGGGGCGACTGAACCGGCTTCGGCAGGCCGTTGAGCCCGTCGATGCGGTAGTGCTCGCCAGAGAAGGTGCATGCTTCCTCCGAGAGCAGGCCTTTGAGGACGGTGATGCCCTCCTCCATGCGATCGACTCGAACCGTAGGTGGGTCTTCGGCGATGCCCGACTGCTCATAGTCCGACGACATCCATCCAGCTCCGAGGCCGAGCTCCATCCGACCACCTGACAACACGTCGAGGGTGGCGACCTCCTTGGCCA
>JBBSGQ010000073.1:0-11487 GCA_038253965.1 Acidimicrobiales bacterium
AGTGCTTGACTCTCATAGCAGAGTGGCGCGCATACTTCCGTTTCGTTGTTGGACACTCCTACAAGGAAGTGCACCGTGTTGGAAGAGCTTCCGCCGTTCCTGACTGTTGAGCAGGCCGCCAAGGTGCTCCAGCTCGGGCGGTCGAAGACTTACGAGCTGACCGGCGAGTGGCAACGCAGCGCCGGCACGGACGGCCTTCCGTTCGTCTGGTTCGGCCATCAGAAACGAGTGCCGCGAGCAGCCCTCGAGCGGTTCATCGAACGCACCCTCGGCCCTCCAGCCGCCTGATCCCGACTGCTCGCCCACCGTCCTCGCCAAGCGCAAGTCAGCGCAGCTGATCCGTCCTCCGGACAGATCAGCAACATCCACACCGATGCACCTCGGTGCCGGGAGGTTTCCGTTGCTCACGATCGCCAAGTGCCAAGCCCTCGACTACTACGAACGAGAGATCATCAACGCCCGCGAGGACTACCTCTCGGAGTCAGGAGCGTCGCCCGGCCGATGGGTCGGAAGCCTTGCCGCAGCCGACGGCTTCCACGGCGTCGCCGACCGCGATGCGCTCGCCAAGGTGTTCGAGGGCGTCCATCCCGCAGGCTTCAAACTCACCGCCTCCGACACGACCATCCCCGGCTTTGATCTCACGCTCTCGCCATCAAAGTCTGTGTCCTTGGTGTGGGCACTGGGCACCGACGATGACGCGCGGCACGTCGAGGAGGCGCTGTACGCGGCCCGGGACGAGGTCGAGCGATACCTGGAAAGGAGCGCCTGCTTTGTCCGGAGAGGCCATGCCGGCGCATCCGTGGAGCGCGGCACAGGCTTCATGGGCGCCGTGTTCCGTCACAGGACCAGCCGTCTGGGCGATCCCGGCATCCACTTGCATTGGACGATCTTCAACGTCACCGCAGGCTCGGATGGCCGGCGCACCGCGCTCGACGGTCGGGCCCTGTACCGGGAGCGCTACACCGCGGAAGCCATCTTCCAAGCGACCCTGCGGCGAGAGTTGACCACCCGGCTTGGGCTCGTGTTCGACGAGATGGACCGCCATGGGGTCGCGGAAGTCGTCGGTGTCAGCGGCGAGATGCGCAGTGCATTCTCTCGACGGCGAACCGAGATCGTTGCCGAGCTGGAGCGGGTCGGAGTCCACTCCGCGAACGGGGCTCGGATCGCCGCGCTCACCACCCGCCGACCCAAGCCGGTGGGGATCACCGAAGCGGACCTGCGAGCCGAGTGGCGCCAACGTGCTGGCGACCTGCGCTTCGACCTGTCGGCCGTGCCCCGAGTCATCCGCACGCCCGAACTCCGCATCACTGACGTCGAGCTCGGGATCGCCTTGACCGAGCAGCACGCCACCTTTGAGCGCCGGGACGCTGTCCGGGAGGCCGCCAAGGCGGCACGCCATGGAGCCACTCTCGATGAGATCCTGGCCCGATCCGATCGCTTCCTCGGGTCTGAGCAAGCGGTCCAGGTGGCCGACGGACGTTGGAGCACTCCGGAGATACTCGCTCTCGAACAACGCGTCATCGGTCTCGCCTCGGGCCCAACGAGAGAGGCACTGCGTGCCGACGCTGGCGCCGTGAACGCGGCGCTCGACGGGCGCGCATCCCTGAGCGACGAGCAACGTCACATGGTCCGGTCACTATGCAGCGGAGGCCAGCCGATCGACGTCGTAATCGGGCGTGCCGGAGCCGGCAAGACCTTCACGCTGGACGCTGTCCGTGACGCGTTCGAGGCATCCGGCCATCGGGTCCTCGGGGTCAGCCTCGCCGCCCGAGCCGCTCGTGAGCTGAGCGCCGGTGCCGGCATCCGATCCTCAACGGCTCACTCAATGCAAACAGCACTGGACACCGGCCGCACCCGACTGCGCCAAGGCGACGTCCTCGTGATCGACGAGGCCGCCATGCTCGGCACCCGGCTCCTTGCGTCACTCGCTGAAGCAGCCCACCAAGCCGATGCCAAAGTGGTGCTCGTCGGCGACCCTCGGCAACTGGCCGCCATCGAGGCCGGAGGCCTGTTCGCGGCGTTGGCCGATCGCATCCACGTCGTTGAGTTGACGGAGAACCGCCGTCAGCAGGACCCGGCCGAGCGAGCGATCACCGCAGCACTACGAGACGGGCGCACCGAACTCGCGGTGCGGCGCCTCGAAGAACACGGCCATCTCACGATCTCTTCGAACAGCGATGCCCTCCGGGACCAAATGGCCCTCGACTGGTGGGCCCATCGCGCCGACGGACGCGACGTCCTACTCGGCGCCGTCCACCGGAGTGACGTACGCGACCTCAACGCTCGCGCCCATGCCCTGCTCGAGGCGGCCGGCCAACTCGGCCCTCTTGTCGCAGAGGTTGATGAGCAACGCTTCTGTATCGGGGACCGAGTCCTCGCTCTCAAGAATCGGTATGACCTCGGCATCCTCAACGGAGATCTCGCCGAAGTCACAGGAGCCGATCAGCGCGGAGTTCACGTCCGCTGCAGCGACGGACGAAGCCTGAGCCTTCCGGCCGACTACGTGGCCGAGCATCTCCAGCATGGCTACGCACGCACGGTCCACAAGAGCCAAGGCCTCACGTGTGACGTGGCACTGCTCGTCGGCGACGACACTCTGTATGCCGAGCTCGGATACACCGGCTTGACCCGAGGTCGCCAAGAGAACCACCTCTACGCCGTAGCCAACCCCGCAGCGCTGGAGGGCGAAGGTCAAGAGCTGGACCACGTCATCCGGGCCCTCGACAGAAGCCACGCCAAGACCGCTGCGGTCGACTACCTCGAACCGATGACCCGATGACGAGGCCGCAAGCACCGCAACGCCAAGACAGCAGCGACGACACGCTCTTCATCATCGGCGTCGGGATCGCAGGTACAGCCGCAGTCGGACACTGGCTCGTTGGCAACCTCGCCGCATTGATCGGACAGGGCCGGCGACTGCACGCCGGACTCGGCGACTCGCTCATCGCACTCACCCGGTTACCAAGCCACGCTGACGACCCCCGCCTGGCTTGGAACCCAACAGCTGCGTCCAACCTTCCCGGTCCCGTCGTGTACTGGCTAAGTGTCGCAATAGTGCTTGTTGCCCTCATGGGCCTTGCCGTCCTGATCCTCAGCCGGAGCGAAGGGCGACGGCACGAACCGCCCGATAGGCGCCGACGGCTCGGCGTCGAGACCCAGGCTCGCCTCGCCACCACCAAGGACCTTCGACCCTTACTCACCGATCACCCCGAGCCCGGCCGGTTCGTTCTGGCCAAATGGGGCCGGCGGTACCTGTCAACCGAGGCGTCGAAGTTCCGAGGTCGACGAGGTGTCCGCGGCGCAGTCGCCGTCTTCGGCCCAAGCCAATCAGGCAAGACGACCGGGCTGATCGCCGGAGTCAACGATTGGGCCGGCCCGGCGATCGTCTCGTCTGTCAAGACCGACCTGCTCCGGGCAACGCTCGCCGAGCGCGAGGAACACGGCAACGTCAAAGTCTTCGACCCGCTCGGCACGAGTGGGTTGAAGTCAGCGACCTGGAGCCCGCTCCGAGCCGCCCGAGATCTCAAGGGCGCGCTCGCCGCTGCACAACTGCTAGCGCGGATCGGCACCGAGGACGCGCCGAACGATCGGTTCTGGAGAGGACAGGCCGAACAGCTCATTGCCGCCATGCTCTGGACGGCGGCCAACACCGAGAACCACACCATGCGCCACGTCGTCCGATGGGTACTCGAACTCGATCGGCCGGACGGCGACAGCGGCGGCACCCTCGCACCACTCGTCCGCCTGCTCACCGACAACCCCAAACCCGCCGTCGCCCTGGCGGCGAAGCAGGTGCAGGGGTGGCTGCACGGACAATGGAGCACCGACCCGAGGACGACCTCGAGTGTCTATGCCACAGCGCGAAATGCGATATGGCCGTGGGCCGACCCCGATGTCGCCGCAAGCGCGGAGTCGTGCGACATCACCCTCGACTGGCTCCTCGCCGACACCAACACCCTGTACCTTTCGGCACCGCTCGGGGACGAGACTCGCATCGGTGTCGTCTTCGCCGTCCTCCTCCAGGACCTCATCAGCCAAGCCTTCGACCGGTACAACCGGACTGGCGAGCCGCTCGAACCAAGGTTCCTCGTCCTTCTCGACGAAGCAGCCAACACTCCGCTACCCAAGCTGCCCCAATGGACGTCGACGGTGACCGGCGCCGGCATCCAACTCGTAACCGTCTGGCAGTCCAAAGCTCAGCTCGACCAGACCTATCGGCAGGATGCCGACACCGTCCTCACCAATCACCGCTCGAAGCTCATCTACCCGAGCGGTCTCAGCGACGTCGCGACCGTCCAATACGTCAGCGAGCTCGTCGGCGACGAGCATGTCCGCAGCGATCTCGACGAACGAGGTTGGAACGCGCAATCCAACGACTCTCCGGCCGGCCGGAGCCCAGCGACAGCTCTTCCGTACCTGCCGGCAAGCACGTTGCGGCAAGCAGCCGTCGGCGACGCTCTCCTCGTCCATGGGCATCTGCCCCCAGCATGGGTACGCGCCCGTTCGACGCTTTGGCGCTGAGGACGCGTCCCGGCCCCTCCGGAAGATCTCTTCTAGGCCTGGATGGCTCCTCTACGGTGCTTTGAAGACGCCCAGGAAAGGTTGAAGTTGGGAAAGCTGGAAGACCTGATCGCCCAAGTCGACGACTCAACATTGCGGCACTCGCTTGCGACGGCGGCCAGCGAGGCGAAGGAGTCGAGAAACTTCGGCCTGATCTTCGAACAGCACATCCCCGAGACGGTCGCTGTCCTCGGGCTACCCGTGCGCCGCGGACAACATGTCAGGCTCCGCAGCCAGATCGAGACAGGGCCCGACCTCGTCGTGACGAAGGCGACGAAGAAGTCACTAGCACTCACAGCGGGCGACGGAGCAACGTTCAACGTCGAGCCGGACGACGTCGCCGTCGTGAAACGCTTCGGCGAGCCGATCTATCCGACGCTCACCCCGCTCGGTGCGGTCCGCCGCTCCGACGGACCCGCGCACACGGTGATCAACGGCGAGAACTACCACGCGCTACAGACGCTGCTCTACCTCTACGAGGGCCAGATCGACTGCATCTACATCGATCCGCCGTACAACACGGGCGCCCGCGACTGGAAGTACAACAACCGGTACGTCGACGAACAGGACTCCTGGCGCCACAGCAAGTGGCTGTCGTTCATCGAAAAGCGGCTTGTCCTCGCCAAGCGCCTTCTGAAAGAGGACTCCGTTCTCATCGTCACGATCGACGAGCACGAGGTCCACCACCTCGGCATGTTGCTGCGGCAAACCTTTCCCGAGGCGTTCGTTCAGATGGTCACGATTGTCGTGAACCCCAAGGGCGTCGCACAGGGTCGCTTCGCTCGCGTGGAGGAGTACGCGTTCTTCTGTTTCCGGGGGGAGTCAGGTGTCGGGGCGACGGACGACGACTTCATGTCTGACTCTGCCACTCAGCGAAACACCCGCTTTTGGAAGGGCCTCCTACGGGCGGGTACAAACGCGCTGCCGTCGGATGGATTGAATCTCGTCTATCCGATTGGTATCGAGCAGGCTCGCGGACACATAGTCGGCGTTGGCCGAACGATGCGGGATCGAATCGAGGCAGGAGAGATCTCGCGCGAGAACTGCGACAGCTGGTTGCCGGATCCAGGGGAGACGGTCGACGGATACCCCGCCACCTGGCCCATGCGACGCGATGGGGCGCTCGGCGTGTGGCAGGCGAAGCCTGAGACGCTCCTGGACCTCAACGAGCAAGGCTTTCTTCGAGCGGCTCTGCGAGATGGCCAGTGGGCTCTGAGCTATGTCCCGACCGGCATCCAGAGGAAGATCCGCGACGGTGAGATCGTCGCTCGCAATCGCGAGCCCGACAGAGGACCTGTGGTGCTCGAGCGGCTTGGCGACAAGACGCGTGCGAAGACGGTCTGGAAGCGGGCCGAGCACGACGCTGGCTGGCACGGCTCCGTCCTCCTGCGCGAACTGCTCGGAAGCCGTCGTTTCGACTTTCCAAAGTCGGTATTTGCGGTGCGTGACTCACTGCTTCCGATCGTCGGTGACAAGCCAGACGCCCTCATCCTCGACTTCTTTGCGGGTTCGGGGACAACGATGCACGCGGTCGCGCTCATGAATCGACTGGACAACGGAACCCGTCGCTCCGTCCTCGTGACGAACAACGAAGTAAGTGAGAGCGATGGAAAGCGGCTCAGGCGGGATGGTCACAGCCCTGGGGACGCCGAATGGGAGCGAGCCGGGATCTTCGAGTCCGTCACTAGGCCGCGTTGTGAAGCGGTCGTCAGCGGCCGTAGGCCCGACGGTCGGGCCGTTGCTGGGGAATACCCCGATGGCACACCGCGTTCTGAGGGCTTCTTTGAGTCTGTCGAGTTCTACAAACTCGACTACCTCGACCCGGACAGCGTGCGCATGGGAGATCAGCTCAGAGCAGTCTTGCCGATGCTGCGGCTAGCGGCCGGCGCCCGCGGTGCGTTGCCGACGCCCGACGCCGACGCATGGCTGATGCCCAGCGATGCCTCGTGGTCTGTTCTCGTCGACGACGCTCGCTTCGGCAAGTTCAAGGCGGCGTTGGAGCGGCGCCCCGATCTAACCCACGTGTGGCTAGTGACCACGAGCGAGGAGTCGTTCGCCCGCATGCGGTCGCAGTTGCCCGCCGAGCTTCGCATCTCGATGCTGTACCGCGACTACCTACGCAACTTCGAGATCAACACGGAGCAGCCGTGAGGATCGAGCTGAAGGAGTTCCAGTACACGCGTGTCGCGGAGTTGGCATCGAAGACGCGGCTTGCGATTGGGGTCGCGATGGCCAGCAGTGGACAACAGGCGATCTCGTTCGCCGCGCCGACGGGCTCGGGCAAGACGGTCATGGCGACGGCACTCATCGAGCGCTTGCTCGAGGGCGATGAGGAGTCGGCACCGCTCGACGACCTTGCCGTCCTTTGGATCAGCGACCAGCCAGAGCTGAACCAGCAGACGTTCGCGAAGATGCTGCTCCACTCGACGGTCCTGTCGCCGTCGCGTCTGAAGGTGGTGTCGGCGACGAACTTCGACCAGTCGACCTTTGGGCGTGGCCGCGTCTATTTCGTGAACACTCAGAAGCTCGGCAAGGGCGGAGGACTCGTCGATCGAGAGGGCGACAATCGGACGTACACGTTCTGGCAGACGGTCGCCAACAGTGTCGAGGCTGGTCCAGATCGCCTCCTTGTGATTGTCGACGAGGCTCACCGCGGCATGCGCGATCGGCATCGGCAGCAGGCCGAAACGATCATCCAGAAGTTCGTCAAGGGCTCGCCGGGTGAGATGCCGCCCGTGCCGGTGCTACTCGGCATGACAGCTACGCCTGAGCGCTTCGACGCACTGCTCGCAGGCGGTGATCGCACCAGGTGGACCGTAACGGTGACCGCCGATGAGGTCCGAACGTCCGGACTGCTGAAGGACGTTGTGTCGATTCGACACACCGACGAGGAGCAGCCGTCGGATGTCTCGCTCCTTCAGCTGGCCACCCGAGACTGGCGCGTGCTCACCGAGCGCTGGGTCGCCTACTGCCAGCAGGAGTTGGAATCGCGCACCGTACGGCCGCTTCTCCTCGTCCAGGTGCAGGACAGACGAGGACCCGGCGTCACGGCCACCGAGCTCGAGGAAGCGATCGGAGCGATCGAAGCGGAGGCTCCGGGCCTCGGTCCCAACGCCATCGCTCACGCGCTCCCGGATGCCGGCGTCCTCGAGGTCGCTGGTCGCAAGGTCCGGCATCTGTCGCCGGCCGACATCGACCGTGACCCCCACGCGCTGGTCGTGTTCTTCAAGGAGAGCCTCAACACCGGATGGGACTGCCCGCGGGCAGAGGTGATGATGTCGTATCGGCCCGCCCGGGACGCGACCTACATCGCCCAGCTCGTCGGACGCATGGTCCGCACCCCGTTGGCAAGGCGCGTCGAGAAGGACGAATCGCTGAACGCTGTAGCGCTCTACTTGCCGCACTTCGATCGTGCGAACGTCGACAAGGTCGTCGAGAAGCTCACGGGCCGGGACGATGAGGACGTGCCCATCGATGTCGAGGACGCAGACAACATCGTCGAGCTCGTGCGAGCCGCCGACACCGAGGCGGCATTTGAACTGCTCGCCAGGCTCCCGACCTATGTCGGCCCCACTCGTCCCAACGCCAACCAGGTCAATCGGGTCATGAAGCTCGCAAGCCTTCTGTCCGGCGACGAGATCGAACCCGATGCGCCCAAGGTGGCGCGTGCCTTGCTCGTCAACGTGCTGCTCGAGCGGCGATCAAAACGCGCGGGCGACGACGACTATGCCGCCCTGCTTCAGGACGGCCGCCAGATCACAGTCCGGACGCTAGACGTTGCTCTCCGACCTGGCGCCGCCGCCGGCAGCCGAACCGAGGAGATCGAGGCAGCGCCCGAGAACGTCGAGGATCTATTCAAGGCAGCTCGTCGGCGGCTGCGAGAGGGACTCCGTGACGAGTACTTTCGGCATCGCGTCAAGGTCGACGACGCCGAACCCGACGACGCCAAGATCGAGGTCTTCCTGCTCGCCAACGACGCGCTCGTGCTCAGTCAGCTCGAATCAGCGGCACGAGCGCAAACCGAACAGTGGCTTGATGCTCATGACTCCGCCATCGAGGCGCTTCCCGAAGGCCCGCGCCAGCCCTACGAAGACATCCTCGGGCTCGCCGCCGAACCAGAGAAGACCAAGCTCCGTCACCCCGAAACCGTCCGATCGAAGAAGGCCGATTCGACGTGGACCCACCATGTCTACGTCGACAGCAACGGGAGCTACCCACACAAGCTCGGGACCTGGGAAGCGAAGACGATGGAGGAGGAGATGCAGCGAGACGACTTTGTCTCCTGGCTTCGCAACCCGCCGCGGAAGCAGTGGTCCCTACGAGTGCCCTACAAGACCGGAGGCGAGTGGTCAGGCATGTTCCCCGACCTTCTCGTCTTCCGGCGCAAGGAAGGTGGCGGGCTCGTGGTCGACATCCTGGATCCACACACCCACTCACTTGCTGACGCCGCGGACAAGGCGCGGGGGTTGGCCGAGTATGCCGACAAGCACTTCAACCTCTTTGGCCGGATCGAGCTGATCCGTCAGGTGCGCAAGGATCTGCAGCGCGTCGACCTTCGCCGCAAGGAAGTTCGCGATGACATGAAGGCGGTCAGCGGCAAGGACCACCTCGACGCCCTCTTCGAGAGGTGGGCTGGATAGATGGTCAGTCGGCGACAGCCTCCTCGTCGTCCTTGCGGCGCGGCGCAGCGACCATGGCGAGACCGAAAACCATGTCGGCAAGGTCGTCTTCGAATACACCAAGGTCAGACGCGATGTCAGCGAGCGTCACTCCCTCCTCACGCATCATTCGGAGGACGCTGGCTAGTAGCTGAGACTGCTCTCGGATCACACCATGGGGTTCGCCGCGCCGATAGCCGCGCTTGCTGAGTTCGACCATGAGGGTGCGGTAGTGCCAATCGGCCAACAGCCTTAGCGAATGCAATCGGTAGACAAGCGCGACTGCGGACACTTGCCACGAGGCCTTGATCTGAAGCACTTGGTCTAGCGACAAGGGGCCGCTGTATGGCGCCATGGCCCGACGCGGCATCAAGAACGCCGACGCGAACTTCATCGCTTCAACCTCGTGCTCGCGTTCAACTCCTTCGACATTGCGGTGAAGCACGAGGTGAGCCAACTCGTGGGCTATGTCCATGCGGCCGTGCTCCCCGGACTTCATGGTGTTCACCACGGCGAACGGACGGCCGTGCCGCCAGAAGCAGAACGCATCCAGCTCCCTGCAGTCCTCAGCGAGGCCGAGCACAACGACACCGTGAGCTTCAACCAGATGCACCATGTTCGGGGCAGGCCGGTTACCAATCCCCCACTCGGCTCGCACGGAGTCTGCCGCGAGCTCTGGATCAACCCCGCTCAGATCCGGGATGCTCACCTTCGGCAGCTCGAACCGGTCAGCCATCCACGAGGCGAGGTGCATACCCATCCGGCCGGCGGCCACTGCAGCCCGGCGTCGGTACGCCGGAAGCTTGGTGGCCGCCCGAAAGCTTGCCGAGATCGGTTCGAGGCCTGACACAGGTTGGCCGATGAACCAAACGACCGGAACGTCAAGTGCCGCCGCGAGCCGATCGAGAGCGGGTTGACCGGGCAGTTGCTCCCCTCGCTCATAGAAGCGGATTGAGCGAACGGAAACCCCGGACCGTTCGGCAAGCGTGTTGATCGACCAACCCCGTCGTTCCCGAATCATCGTGAGGCGGTCGGGCGTGAAGGACACCGATACCGCCCTCCGTCAGGTCGCTAGGCGACGAATGGAGACGTCGACTGGCGCGGGCGAGTCAGGCAGTGCGCCGAGATCGATTCCACCGCCACCACCAATTTCGAACTCCGGGAGGAAGAGCCGCACTGCCCACTCCGTGACCTTCCCGCCCGATCCGGCCCGCGGTAGCGAGAGCTCGGGGATTACCTTCCGTTCGTCCATGCCAGCAAACCGGTACAAGACCCACCACGTGAGCATCGGCCGCCAAGCAGGATCTCCGCCGCTCACGCCAGCGAGCGTCAGTTCGTTAGTCCTCATCGCCTCGTCAGTCGACTGGCCCTTCTGATGTCGGCAACTCGGGTCTACGGACTCGACGCCGACCGCGTCGTCACCCAGCGATCCGGTGATCTGAACGCGGTTGTCCTTCCGTCGGACCACCTCCAGCCCTCCCGGTCGTTCGGCTCGCCAGCCGAGGGGAACGAGGCCGTCGCGCAAAGCGGCGACCATGCCGTCCCAGAACCGATATCCGAACGACGATGCCGCGTTGTGCGCCGTCGTCATCGCCGATTCCGAACCGCCTCGCTCGAGCGCCTCCACCAGTACACCGAGTTCAAGACCGATCTCGTCCCGGACGTAGGCGGCGACTGCCGCCGGGTCCTTCACGATGGGTGTCGTGGATTCTTGGAACAACGAGTCAGCCATGCCGCGAACGCTACCTCACCTGCGGTCGCGTTCGCGGCATAGCTTGCGGGCATACGACAACGGTGCGATGACCACACGCCCGACGCCGAGCTAACCGTTGCCGTCCACGAGAGCGACAAGGCCTCGCGCTGCGACGAAGCGCGTGAGTGCCCGTGCGGATCGCACACTTGCCAGCGAGATCACGGACGCCGTCGGACGCCACGCTCTCACCACGCTGCAGGCTCCGACTTCTACCGAAACTTCTACCGGACGGGTAGAAACTCGGTAGAAGTGGACAACACGAGCTAGCACGAGCAAGCAATGAAAGACCTGTTCAGAGCCCATTTTGCTAACTGATCAGCACCCGTCAGAACGCCAAAAATCGGAGTTCAAGTCCCCCCTCGCCCACCGCATAAGTGGCTCTTCGCGTTGAAGTGGGGAGCGTGATCCCGGCACTGTTGGGTGAGGGTCCACCAACGGCGGCAGGGGCCCCGCCATCGTTGCGGCTGTTCGAAGGCTGCGACGACGAGGAGACCCCTGCGATGGGTGACGGTAACG
>JBBSGQ010000074.1:0-11381 GCA_038253965.1 Acidimicrobiales bacterium
CCATCACCGCAGCGCCGGCGGCACCGATGAACGCCGGGCGGTTCTCGATCGCCCAATCCCGTGACCGTTCGGTTGTCACTGCGCTGCCCTGGAAGCGGGGGACCACCTCCCTGGACACCAGGCCGAAGGACCGCTTGGTGGCCTCACGATCGGCCCAGTCATGGCCCATGGCGAGGAAGGCGCCGAAGCCACCGGACTGCTCAGCCAGGCGTTCGATCTGGGCTGACACATCGTCGGGCGTACCGATCACCGCGAAACCTGATGCGTTCATCGCATCGGCCAACTCGACGGAGTCGCTCGTATCCGGGGCAAGGGGCAGCGCAGCCACCCGTTGGAAGTAGTCCACCCACTCGGCCAGACCGAACTGCACCTCGGCGTACGCCTGCTCCTTCGTCGGAGCGACGTGGATCGGAGCCACGAGGCGCCAGTCGCGACGGTCGATGGTGGTGCCGAACTCGGCCGACCGTTCCTCCATGACGTCCCAGTGGGAGCCCAGCAGATCGAAGCCGCCGACGGTGGTCGCCCCGATCGACAGCAGCGACGCTCCGAACCGGCCGGCGGCTCGTGGTCCGGCAGGCGAGATCTGCGCGGCGACAGCCACCTCGAAGCGGGGGTGGGTGTAGGGCCTCAGCTGGAGCCGGGCGTCGTTCAACGTGAACCAGTCCGTCGCCATCGTCACGGTCTCGCCGTCGAGGAGGCGCAGGATCGCCTCGAGCGATTCCTCCATCATGTCGCGCTGACGAGCGACATCGATTCCCATCATGAACGCGTCGGACGGAAGCGCTCCTGGGCCGACCCCGAACATGATCCGGCCGCGCGTCAGGTGATCGAGGAGGACCATCCGGTCGGCCAGCATCAGAGGGTGGTGATAGGGGAGTGAGCTGACCCCGGTACCCAGCCGGATCCGGCTGGTGCGTTGCGCGACAGTGGCGATGAACACCTCGGGCGAGGCGATGATCTCATAACCGGCCGAGTGGTGCTCGCCGATCCATGCCTCGTCGAAGCCGAGCCGATCCAGGTGCTCGATCAGCTCCAGGTCCTGGTGGAGAGCGAGCGTGGGGTTCTGGCCGACGGGGTGGAAGGGGGCGTGGAAGATCCCGAAGCGCAACGGCCAGTCCATCGCCTTTTGCTACCCGCCCTTGACCCGCAGGTCAATCGTGGGTGGCCTCGGCTGATTCTTCACTCAGGGCCTGACTCATGTCCCAGGGATCTCCTTCGCCGGTGGCGACCACCGGTTCCGTCGAGCCGAACAGATCGGGCTCAACATGGTTGATCCAGTCGAACAAGGGTTGGGCGCTGAACCAACCGGCGAGGTGGGTGCCGACCTGAGGCTGGGTGTGGCGGGCCATGTCATCGGTTATGAGCACGGGCTCGCCGGCGGCTCGAGCCTTGAGCTCGGCCTCGCAGCTGCGCTCCATGGTCACGAACCAGTAGAGCGCTTCGTCGACGCTGTGACCGACCGTGAGCAGGCCGTGGTTACGCAGGATGGCCGCCTTGTAGTCACCGAGCGCGTGGGCGATGCGCTTGCCCTCCTCGATGTCTATGACGACGCCTGTGTAGTCATCGAACAGTCCATGGTCCTCGAAGAAGATGCAGGAGTCCTGGGTCAGCGGATCGAGCATCTTGCCCAGACTTGAGAACGCCTTGCCGTTGATGGAATGCGAATGTGCGGCAGCCATGACGTCCGGCCGGGCCGCGTGCACCTGGGAGTGGATGGCGAATGCCGCGACGTTGACCGGCCAGTCGCCTTCGACCACCTCGCCCTGATGGTTCACGAGGATCAGATCGTCGACAGTGATGAGCTTGAAGTTCAGGCCGAATGGGTTCACCCAGAAGTGGTCGGCCCGTTCAGGATCACGAGCGGTGATGTGGCCGGCCACGCCCTCGTCGAAACCAAATCGCCCGAACACGCGAAACGCGCCCGCCAGACGCTGCTTCATGTGCAGTCGTTCGGTGGCCTTGTCAGGGAACTGTTGGAAGGGGTTGTGCGGCCTGCGGGTGGCGACCATCGACAGCGCTCCTCGAGTTGGTCGGGCGGTCCCGCCAGTGTACGAGACCCTCAGCCTTGGTGGCTGAGCACGACGCCCGCTCTCGGAAACGCCTTCGTGACCTGCGGATCGAGGCCGACCGGTTTGCTGTCGACGCCAAGAGTGGACCGGAGGAACGCAACGCTCAGATGATCGATCGCGGGGAAGGCCACGCGTGGATCGAGGTTGCTCGGCATGCACCCGTCGTTGGCCAACTTAAGCAGCGACGCGGGGATGTCGAGACCGATCTGATGGACGAGCTTCACGATCCCTCCCTCGCTGCGACCGATCTCGCAGACGTCGGTGAAGACGTTGTGACCCGCCCCGCGCAGGGTGACCAGGTACTTCGGCGCCCGCATGCCTTGGTACACCTTGCGGTTGGCGGCGATCGGGATCACCCCGTCGCTCGTGCCGATCATCACCATGCCCGGCACCGGGGGAGGGGCAGCCTGCCCGCCGACGCTGACCGAATAGGAGATGAAGCTCTTGATGCGTCGATCGGACGAAGCGGTGTCGTAAGCCGCCCCGGCCCCGGCAGAGTGACCGATCACTGCCGCCTCCGCCCCGTTGACGAGCCCCTCCAACGGCGAGCCCGCCCGACGGTTCTCCGCCAGCGACAGGTCGAGGGACTGGGACAGCACCTGACGGTCGGTCAGCTTTTTCTTGACGTTTTGGCCGGCGGTACCGAGCAGGCCGTCGAGGGAACGTTCGACGTGGTCGGGGGCGACGACTACGAAACCCCACCGGGCGAGGTGGGTCGTGAGGTCGGCTGATTGTTCAGGGAAGCCGGCGTAGCCGTGGCTGAACAGCACAACGGGGAAGGGTCCAACCTTGGCCGGCTTCGCGCCGGGATGCGCGTCGATCGCATATTGGATCTTTCGGCGAAGATCCGACGGTACCTTGGCTTGCAGCGCTGGCGACAACAGGCTCGCGATGTCCAACGTCTCCTTCGGCTGCTTGCCCGCTGATGCGTCGGCCGGGTACCAGATCACCACCCGACGGCCGTCGGCCAGGGCGGCGGTCATCGTGCCTGCCTGGAACGGGCCATCCTTGGCATAGACATCTTGTGTCTCCGGGTCTGTTGCGTCGGGAGACGGAGTGCCGGTCGACGACGTCTTCTTGTCGTCCGAGCTGCAGGCCGTGCCGGCCACGGCAACCAACAGACCGATGACGAGCAGCGCAACGCCGCCCGTTCGTATCCGGTGATCACGGGTGAGGGGCAGCATCATGTTGGCTCCAAGGGTCGGTGCGTCGCCTCATCGTGGCAGTCGGGCGAGCCAAGGGTGCGCATCCACGGTTACCTGAGAAGCTGTAGTTTCGTCACGTGACGCAATCAGCCGTGACGCAGAGGTGCCGGTGGTGCGGCCGCCGATTCGAGGTGGCTGGCGGTCCGGGCCGTCCACGCCAGTTCTGCCGACCCGGGTGCCGCCAACAGGCCCACATCGCCCGCAAGCTGGCCGCCGCCCACGGGCTGGATGCTGATGACGTCATCGTCGGGCGCGGCGCACTGGAAGACCTCCAGAGCGCGCTGTACTGCCTGCAAGCGGCGATCGAAGACGTTGATCGGGATTTGCAGCAGGCTGAGAGCCCGGACGATGTTCGGGCCGCGTTGCGCTGGCTGCTCGACAACGCCCGGCCGCTGGCCGAGATCTGGATCGAACCGCGCACGGCCGAAGCCACTTGACATAATCCGCATCGGAACCACCGGTCGCTGGTCCCAGAACTCCGGTCACTTGACATAACCGACATTATGGGCGGTCTCGGCCTTCGGCCTTTGGTCGCCCATAATGCTTCCCGAATGCTTCCCGAATGCTTCCCAGCTGCTTCCCAACTGCTCACTCGGGCTGGGCAGCCTTCGGCCTCGGTCGCCCTTAATGCTCCCCAACTTCTGACCGCCCATTAGGTTGGGGCCTCATGTCTCGCAGGATTGAGGTCGAGCTCACGAGCTCTCGAGACGACGGGACCTGGACGTGGAGGGCGGCAGGCGCCCGAGAGCCTCGGGGTGTGGTGGCCGCCGGATTGCTGCCGGCCGGGGCTGGGGTGGGCGATGTGCTGCGGGCTGATGTCGATACAGGGATCGATGGGACGACCGTGTTGGCAGTGCTTGCCCCGAAGGGGAAACGGGCGGAGCCGGCGCGGCTGGAGCTGCTCCCGAGCCGGCATAGCGCTGAGCTGGTGACCACGACGCTCGTCGGCAAGGGCCGCGGCGACCGGCGTGACCGCGGTGAACGCGGTGATCGGGGAGACAGGGGCGATCGGGCGCGGCCGCGACCAGCCGATGGTGAAGGACGGGGTCGCAGGCCTGAGCGACGTCCGGGGGGCGACGGGCCCCGCTCGGCCGAAGTTGACAAGCGCCCTCGCCAGGCCGGCCCGGACTCTGCAGAGCGCACTCGAGCCCCCCACAAGGAGCGTCCGGCCTCTCCGCCCAAGCCGAAGGCGAAGCGGCTCCGAGCCGGGCGCAAGCATCGCAAGGCGGCGCTCGACGCGTTGTCCCCCGAGCAACAGGTCGTGGCCGAGCAGGCGTTGCGAGGCGGTGTGCCGGCGGTACGCCAGGCCGTCGAGAAGCAGAACGAGCAGGCGCGCGCCGAGGGACACCCCGAGGTCAAGGCCGAACCGCTCGTCGCGCTCGCCGAGCAACTGCTCCCCCGGTTGCGCACCGCTGAATGGCACGACCGGGCCGAGGCCGCGCTCGGCGACGTCGACGAGCTCGATCTGCGCGATCTGCGTTCGGTGGTCGTCGCCGCAGACACCGCGGCCAAGGACGATGTCACCCGAGACCTCGCCGGTCAGCTGCGCGCAGCCTTGACACGGCGGGTCGACTCAGAACAATCGGCATGGCTCACCGAGGTCGCAGCCACCCTCGCCGACGACCGGGTGGTGCGGGCGCTGCGGCTCAGTTCCCGGCCGCCGAAAGCCGGTTCGCCGTTCCCGCCCGATCTCGCCGCCGGCCTGGCCGCAGCCAGCTCCGCCGCATTGACTGCAGACACCGCCACCGACCGATGGGCGACAGTGCTCGATGCGCTGTCCTTCTCCCCGGTGCGGCTGGTCGTGACGCCACAGTCGATCCCCGACAAACCGAAGGACGATCTCGTGGCCGCGATCCGACGCGTGGCCGACCGCCTGCCTCAGATCGCGACGTTGTTCGGTCTGGAGGCTGAGTCGAGACCGAAACGCCGTGGCGGCCAGCCGCGGCGAACGGGGGCGCCGAAACGTCCGGCCGGCGCCGAAGGACCGCAGGACCGGTCAGGGCTACCGGTCCCGCCCCCGCCCCCGCTCGGCCAGGTCTTCGGAGGGGTCGACACCATCGCCGCTGAGGCGAAGGTCGAGCCCCCGACCGCGGCAGCTCACCCGACGGATCCGGCCGGGAGCTCGATGTCCGAAGTGTCTGTCGTACCCGACGCCTTCGAGGCCTCTAGACCCGACAACGAGCAACCGCCCGCTACCGACGTCTGAGCGCGACGCTCAGCGGGATCGTCTCATGTGTCCGAGCACGTCGGCAGGTGTCGTCGCTATGAGGTCGCCGGCAGCAGCCTCGGCACGGGGGTTCCAGGCAGCCAGCACGAACGGACAGCGCACGGCGGCGGCACAGCGCCGATCGTGGCCGGTATCACCGACGAAGAGGATCTGCTCGCCGCCGACCCCGAGCGCTTCGAGTACCGGACCGAGCCGCTTCGGTCCCCCGAACGCGTCGGCGAACAGCGCCACGTCGGGTGTCCAGTCGAGGCGGGCCAGCTCCGCCCGCCCGGAGCGGGGGTGCTTGTTCGAGCACACCGCCCATCGCTTGAGCCTGACCACCAGATCGGTGACGCCGGCGAACGGCTGAGCGGCCGTGTCGTCGTAGCGATCGAGATAGGCGGCGAGGTTGATGCCGAGGCGGCGGCACTCGTCTTCGAGCGTGTGGCCGAACGTCACGTCTTGGCGAAGGACACCGAGCGCGAGGAACGGGTTGACAAGCGCAACATCTGAATCGAGGAGGGTGCCGTCGAGATCGAACACGGGGACCAGGTCCGGGACCTCGGGCCCTGCCTGATCCCGTTGCACGATCCGCAGCGTAGGGCGCGCCCGCTGACGGTAACGTGCCCGGCCATGATCATCGACTACGAACTCCAGGGGCACGTCGCGGTCATCACCATCAACCGGCCGGAGGCCCGCAACGCGGTGAACGGTGACGTGGCCGAAGGTATCGAGGCGGCGATCGATCGCCTGGAGGAGGACGACGAAGCCTGGGTCGGCATCCTCACCGGCGCCCGCACGGAGAAGGGCTACATCTTCTGCGCCGGTGCAGACCTCAAGGCGATCAACTCGGGCGACGCTGCACGCCTCGCGACCCGTCGTGGCGGCTTCGGCGGGTTCGTGAAGCGAGATCGGGCCAAGCCCGTCATAGCAGCAGTCGACGGTCCCGCGCTCGCCGGTGGGACCGAACTGGTGCTGGCCTGCGATCTCGTGGTCGCTTCAGACAAGGCGACGTTCGGCGTCCCCGAGGTCAAGCGGGGACTGGTGGCAGGAGCTGGCGGCCTTTTCCGGCTGGGGAGGAAGCTCCCGCGCAACGTCGCCATGGAATGCATCCTGACCGGCGATCCGATCCAAGCCGATCGCGCTCACGAGCTCGGGCTCGTGAACGTCCTCTGTGGAGACGGTGAGGCGCTGCAGAAGGCCCACGAGCTGGCTGGTCGGATCACTGCGAACGCACCTCTCGCCGTACGCGAGAGTCGTCGGATCGCACTGGAGGCCACCGACCAACCTGACGAGGTCGGCTGGCGGATGTCCGATGAAGGCATGGGCAAGATGCTGCAGACCGCCGACCTCGGTGAGGGTCTCATGGCGTTCATCGAGAAGCGCCCGCCGAACTGGCAAGGCAAGTGAGTCGCCGCCGTGTCCCCGTCCGAACGTCGTCCTGGGACGGCCACTCCCCCGCTGCCGGACCGCGACGACGTCGGCTCACGATGGTGGGCGGTCGTTCGTCGTCGGCAGGGCCCGGTGCACGGCGATCGCCCGGGCCACCATGCCGAACGACTCGAAGAAGTTCTTCGTCTCGCGGTTGCCGGGCAGGGCTATCGAGTCGACGCCGAAGCAACCATGCTCGGTTGCCCATCCAAGGATGAGATCCATCAAGGCCTCCCCCACTCCTACGCCTCGCGCGCCGGGCTCGACGTAGAGGTCCTCGATCACGGCGAGGGAACCGCCGTCCGCGACGATCTCAGCGCGAACCACCGCGTAGCCGACCACGACGCCGTCGAGCGTTCCCACTGCGGCGAGTTGGGGACCTCCCGCCATAGACACGGCGATCGCTGCGGTCATCTCATCATCAATGGGTTCGACCCGTGCCTCGCGCCGGCTCCACACCGCACCACCCCGTTGAGCGGAGAGCTCGGCGAGCGCCATGCGGGCCAACCCCAGGATCTGACCGGTGTCACCGTCAGTGGCGACCCGGGCAGCCTCGTCCAGTTTCACGCCGACTGGAGCTGGGCGATCCTGTTGAGGACTGTCTTGCGCCCGCGATGCGCAGCTTCGTAGCTCCTCACCGCTTCGAGCTCCGTGCTCGACAGGCCGGGCAGCCTCGGGATGACCTGTGATGCGGCGAGGCTGTCGAAATCGGCGATGGCCAGCTCGTTCGCCGGCTCGTCCGACCGTGGCGTGACCGTCGGGGAGGCCGGAGACGGCGGCGCCGTCGCAGCTGGTGCTCCCGGTCCGGTGGGCGGTGCGGCAGACGTCGGGGCGACGCCGTCGGGCTCACGAGTGCGCGCACCCAAGTCGGACAGTACGGCGGACGCTTGCTCGCCCGCCTTGGCGAGGACCTTGCTGGTTTCGGTCTGACCCTGCCGCACGGCGAACTTGCCGATCATCCTGGCCATGGTCACCTGCTGGCGGCCCCGCTCGACGAGCTTCGGCATGAGGCTCCTGGCCTCGAGGACCAGGCCGATCGGCGCGTAGACGAACACGTCGAACGCCTGATCCACCGGACTCTTCTTCTCGGATGCTGCACCGTTGTCCATCGACTCATGTTGGCCCAGGGTCGACCACGGTGAAAATCCGCCAGCTCGCAGCGGTCCTCAAGGCGAGCCGACGCCGCCGTCGGCGGCTTCGGTCAACACCAAGCCGGTCGTGAGAGCGGATCCAGTGGCTTCGGCCAACAGGGCCGCGCCCTCGGCCGTCCGGCCGGCCGCCGTCAGCAGTGCAGACCGGCCGCGCGCCACAGCGATACGCGTCCGCACGCCATCGGAAGGGGGCGTCTCCGCGTCGTCCAGAAGCGCTGTCGCCCGTTCCAACTTGCCTCGCTCGACGAGGATCTCGGCCAGCGCGGCTGCCGCCTGCCGCCATGCGTCGGTGCGATTCAGAGGCTCGACGTTCTCGACGGCCTCATCGAGCAACAGCTCAGCCGACGCTGTGTCACCTGCCTGGCGTTCGACCACCGCCAAGGTCGTCAGAGCGCGCAGTCCGGTCTCGTGGTCCCCGATGCCGGCCCGCACCAGGGCGAGCGCAGCGAGGGCCCGGCGGCGTGCCTCCTCGCTCGCCCCGGCGTCGGCGTCGACCCCTGCGAGCTCGACGAGGAGCCGCGCCTCCTCACCCACATAGGTCACGCGTTCTGCAGTGGCCAGGCCGTCGAGCAGTGCGGCACGGGCGGAATCGACGTCTCCCACCGCTCGTGCGGCCATCCCACGGAGCAGCTGTGCCATAGCGCGGCCCCAAGCGTCATCGAGCTCGTCGAAGGCCCGCAACGCCGCGGTGGCGAGGGCGGCCGCCGCGGTCACCTCGCCGACCGCCAACCGGCAGGCCGCCTCGAGCACGGCACACGTCCACTCGGACCACGGGTCGCCCTGGACTCGGGTACTGCTCCGGAGCGTCACCGCTATGTCGAACGCGACCGCTGTCCGGCCGGTCTGCAGCAGGCTGAACCCTAGGACGCCCAGGCACCAGCCGACCTCGCCGTACTCGCCGGTGGCGCTGAGCTGCGTCGCGGCCTCCCACAGGTGGTCCTGCGCAGCTGCGATGTCGCCGGCCAGGAACTCGCACCAAGCGAGGTTCCGGAGGATCTCCCCGGCCAGATGATCGTTGCCGAGCCCGCGTTGCATCGCCAGCGCCCGCAACAGCCTCGGAAGCGCAGCTCGGGACCGCCCGACGGTGAGCTCGCTCCAGCCTTCGAGACGGAGCGTCTCGACCTCCCCCAGCGGATCGCCAAGGGTCCGCCATCGTTCATGAGCATCGGAGAACCGCTCACTAGCGAGATCGCGGTCACCCCGAAGTCGGGCGACCGCCCCGAGGTGGGCGGTTGCGCGCGCCGCCAGGTCGGGCCGAGGTCCGAATGCCAGCCGCTGCACCTCGGCGAACGTCGACTCGGCCTCGTCGAGCCGCCGCAACCCGAGTTGCACCCCACCGTGCTCGAAGGCCACGTCGAGCGCCGTCTCGGCGCCGAACGACCCGAGGTCACGTGCGCGGGAGTACCAGCGGTCGGCGTCATGCAGGATGTCGTGGCGGGCCGCGTCCTGCGCCGCCGCGACCAGGGCGGCGAACGCCGCGCCCTGCAGCCCGGGATCGGTGTGGTCGAGCTCGCGGCTGAGCATCACGGCACGCTCGTAGTGGTGAGCCAGCAATCCGATCGCCGGACCACCGACGGGCTCAGGAAAGCGTCTGCGAAGCCACGCTGCCACGGCGCCGTGCCGTTCGGCGCGCGCGCTGATGGGTAGGGCGGCGTACGCAACATCGCGGGTGAGCACATGGCGGAAAGCCAGGTCCCCGAGTCCGTCATCGGCAGGCACCCGGTCCGCCAACCCGCGGTGCACCAAGCTGTCGATCACATCGTCGACCCCGTCCAAGTGCGCTAGCTCGCGCACTGCGTCCCGCCAGAATCGCCGGCCGATGACCGCTGCCTGCTGGATGACATCACGCTCGACCGGCGGAAGCGCGTCGAGTCGAGCGCCGATCAGGGACCGCACACCCGCTGGTACGCCGCTCAGGTCGACGTCGGAGTCTGCCCGCCAGCGTCCATCAACAAACACCAGAACACCTGTCTCGACCAGGAAGTGAACCAGCTGCTCGAGCAGGAGGGGGTTGCCGCCGGCTGCGTCGAGGATGCGCCGCTCGGCAGTCGGACCGGGGCGGCGGACGTCTTCAGGCGCTGCGACCGTGGGTTCCTCCCGACTCTTGAGCACTGCGCTGAGCAACTCGACCGCCGCATCGCGGTCGAGCGGGTCGAGGCTGACCGTCAGGTGCCCGCGACCGCTGGCCGCGAGGGCCGGCGAACGTTCCAGCAGGTCATCGCGAGCTAGCGCGAGCACAAGGATCGGCGCGTTCAGCACCCGTTCGGGAAGTTGCCGCACGAACGCGATGACCGACTCGTTCGCCCACTGCAGATCGTCAATAACAACGAGCGGTGGTAGCTCGACAGCAAGGCCCCGAAGCACCGAACCGACGGCCCCGAACAGTTGGTCGATTATCCGTGCTCGTGTCGGACCGGCCTCGCTGTCCGTCGGTCTGGCTGGGAGCTCGTAGAGCCCGAGGAGCTGAGAGATGCGCGTCATGAGACGAACCCGGTCGGAGCCCGAAGCAGGAGCGAGGCCGGCCAGACGAGATCGAAGCTGGTCCGTCCGGTCTGCTCGCGACGCAGTCGGATCGATCCCGAGACCATCAGCCACCAGGTCGACGACAGGAACCAGGGCGTTGGCCGAGCCATACGGCGGGCAACTCGCCCAGAGGACGCGCATGCCGTGGCGAGCAGCTGGGCGTCCTGCGAGCTCGAGGGCCAGGCGGGTCTTGCCGACACCCGGCTCGCCGGTGATGGTGAGAACCGTCACATTGCGGGTCCGTATCGTGTCGGCCAGCAGAGCTTCTAGGTCCTCGACCTCGGCTTGGCGACCGACCAACGGCAGTGCCATGCCGGGCCGCCAGCGGCGGCCTGGCCCGGCCAAGAGGCCCGACGCGACCCACGCATGCACCGGGTCCTGCTTGCCTCGAAGGCTGAAAGAGCCCCGCTCGAGGTAGTGCACGGCGTCCTCGGTGGCCTCGTGGGTCAGCGCGCCGACCAACACCTCGCCTGGTCCGGCGGCGGACACGAGTCGATGCGCGGTGTTCACCGCGTCGCCCGTGACCGTGTAGGCCCGGCCCGGCCCGACCGGGCCGGCCAGCACCTCGCCGGTGTTCACACCTACCTTGAGCACGAGGGACGGGTCGATGGCCGCCAATGCCTGTGGCAGGGCCAACGCAGCTCGCACGGCTCGCTCCGCATCGTCCTCATGGGTGGTTGGAGCGCCGAACACAGCCATCAGCTCGTCACCGATGATCTTGTCGACGTGACCGCCATGGAGCGCGATGACCGGCACCATCGCACCGAAGCAGCGGTCGAGCAGCTCCTTCACGGAC